>CAMPJQ010000280.1 GCA_946886925.1 uncultured Terrimonas sp. | reverse complement strand
GTTACGTCTTCATCCCTTGTATTGTTATAGAAAGCCATGAATTTATAATAATCATCATGCTTAAACGGATCATAGGGATGGCTATGGCATTGCACACAGGCGAAGGTTGTACTCAGCAGGGTTTCCCACGTGGTATTTACCCGGTCAATTACGGCCGCCGTTCTAAATTCTTCATCGTCCGTACCACCTTCATCATTTGTCATGGTATTACGGTTAAACGCAGTGGCAATCAATTGTTCATCGGTAGCACCCGGCATCAGATCACCTGCAAGTTGTTCGGTTAAAAACCGGTCGTAAGGCATATTACTGTTAAATGCTTTGATCAGCCAGTCGCGGTAGCGCCATATAGAACGGTAACCGTCTTTTTCATATCCTTTGCTGTCTGCATAGCGTGCCAAATCCAGCCACATAGATGTCCATTTTTCACCATATTGAGGCGAAGCCAGCAATTCATCTACCAATTTTTCATAAGCATCAGCACTGTTATCATTCAAAAATTTATTGGCAAGATCCTCTGATGGAGGAACGCCGGTAATATCAAGACTTGCCCTTCGTAAAAGTGCAGCTTTATCTGCCTCTGCGGATGGCTCCAGTTGCTGCAGTTTCAGTTGATTATAAATGAAATGATCAATATCATTTTTAACCCATTCATTTTTCCCCGACAAGAAGCCCCAAAATCCTGAAGCCGCATCCGGCACTTCTACAGGTTTTACCGCTACATAAGCCCAATGGTCGCCCCAATGCGCTCCTTCTTTAATCCATTGCCGGAGCATATCAATTTCTTCGGAGCTTAAAGGTGCATGCTCGTAAGGCATTCGTTCTTCGGGATCTTTGCTGGTAATCCTGCGGATCATCTCACTGTTATCGGGATCACCCGGAATAATAGCCAGTTTACCGCTCTCTGCTTTAGCCAATGCTTCGGAACGGAATAATACGCTGAATCCAGATTCCTTTTTTACCCCACCATGACAGGTGATACACTTTTTATTAAACAGGGGCTTTACTTCCGTGTTGTAATCAACTCTTTTGTGACCAATAAGACTGGTTGTAACAATAAGGGCCGCAACGAGTATGCCGGTAATAAGGAATAGTTTTTTGTTGATTTTTATTTTCATGATGGAAAAGCACGTTCGGTATAAGATGTAAGGTACGAAATTTAAAAACTGAAATATAATAATCAATCCAATTCCGCCAGAGATGGATAGCAAATGTTACATTATCCCAAAATTTCTATTTTAAGGGTTACTGCCCAATGTACAATGATTGGGAAATGATGGATTTTTTTAATTTATATTATAACAGCACACCGGCCGCAGGAATCCAGGGGCTGAAGGGCTGAAAAGCCTTCTTAGTACGCAGTCCCCGGCTTTCTTTAGCATGCCCGAACATCCGTTACTACTGGCTTACAATCCTTCAGAACAATCACCTGAATAAGGGGTAACACAACCAACATAACCCTGTTCTTCATATGCACAGCTTCTCAACCTGTTCATTCCCAGGTGCTCTTCTTATCATCTTCAGGGGCACAGGTATCAGTAACATATCCTCAGTGCAACTACTACCTGTGCCTTTAAAAAAAAGGATAAGTCCACGTAACACTCCGCAATCATATGGTTCTATATAGGAGGTTGTTGATTTTTCGCCAAAAATCCGGACAGGAAAGGGATAGCCGTCTCTTTCCTTTCGGTGATGGTTCATTTACTTTACTACCGAAGTTTCTTTCTTTTGCGGATAATAACATAGCAGGTACCTAATAACACCGGAACAAAAATAATAAGCCACCATGGAACATTGGCAGAATCCGAAAATGTAACCGGTTCCGCATTGCCCATAAGTACCATATTGGCCCAAAAATAAGGAAGCAGTTTTTCCCTGTCGCCCTGCTTAATAAAATACAATTTTGCTTTTTGCAGGGCATCATCTTTACGCATACCCTCCGAAAGATATGCATGAAACTTATCGGACAGTGCATATATAGCTTCCTCATCCGCTTTCCACAAAGTGGCCGCAACCGAGGATATGCCAGCCGAAGAAAATCCCCTGGCCAGGCTGTATATCCCCTCGCCCGTGGCATTCCTTCCTGCATTGGTTTGGCAGGCGCTCAGCATAATTAACTGTGTGGCCGGACGGTTAAGCAATTGCAATTCGGAAAGATGTATTACCGAATCCTGCATGTACAACAGCGGTTCGGCATTACCTGTATCTGCAAGGGCATGTGAAAATACATTGGCGATGCTGTATCCCGGCACAGCTTTCATAAAATTGCGCCTGCTGGCATCGTTACCCGTATACAACGTGGTATTACTGTAATACGCAGCAGTACGTTCCAGCCGTGCTGCAGAATTCGTTAAATCGGGCAGAGCAAGCTGCGGCGCAAAGGATACCGGTGCAAACCCGATGTAGTTTCCTTTCGCAACGGGCAAATTCATTTCCTTGAGCAGGTAGCTTGCGGAATACACATAACTAAAAATATAATCGTATACCAAAAACCGTTTTCCCTTATCATCTTTACAGAGTGCATCAAAAGGCAATAAAAAATTATCCTGGCACAGTATTACTCTTCCAAAGGGTATTTGCAAAGGTTCAAAAAAAATTTTATATAATGCATGGGATACGGATGCAAAACCGCCGAAATCATTATTCAATCGCTGTTTGTTTGAACAGTATTGCAGAAAATCTGTTACCTGCTTACTGTCAAAATCTCTGGAATGCAACTGTATCATTTTAGCCTCATCAGGCATAATGTTCAGTATATATGCCGTTGTGTCCTCTACAAAATAATGAACAAAGTGCGCTTTTATTTTTAAAAGATAAGCCTGCAATTCTGCAAGCTGCGGAACGTTACTGGCATACTTATACCGGTAATAAGCAGGATATTTTTGTTCGAGCGTTTTAATATAATGCTCAAATTCACCTTTAACCTGCAACACCATCAATTGCTGCTGTTTGTATTGGACCGAATGCAAAGGCAAGCCATTGAGCCGTTGGTCCTCTTTGACAATACGCCGTTTGTATTCCTGCTCTGTATTGTGTTCTTCTTCCGGCAAATGAGCCATTGCCCCTAATTCATTTAACTTATCGTTCAGCAATACCGCGCGGCTTTTTTCCATGTAATAAAATGCAAGCGCCGGGTTATTGGCAATATAACAGGCTTTAAGTGCGGTTGCAAAAAAGGCTCGGGTTCTGTCTCTCCAGTATAATTTACTTTGTTCTCCCGTTTGTTCATGCCGCAATTGTGTAATTACCGAATCGGTAAGCAGCGCAGCAGCAAGACAGTCATGTAAAAAACGTTTATCCTTTTTTTCTTCATACAGCCGTAGCAGGAGCCAGGTTTTATTTTCGAGGATATACAGGAGCAGTTCCTTATTTTGATTCAGGCTAAGTGCTGTAACCGCAGCAGCCCCGTGCAAGCCATTGCTTACATTTACGCCAAGATAAACAAAGGCCTGCGACAAATATTTTTCGGCCCTGCTAAAATTACCTTCATCAATACATGTTCTTCCCATATTAAGACTAAGCCTTGAAAGCCGCACAGAATCCTTTGCCTGCCGCGCATATTTCATTCCCTGCCCATAGTACAATCTTGCACTTTGAAGATTTCTCAGGCTATCGAAATAAAAATTACCGAGATCATTATAATCTCCCGCAATCTGTCCAATGTCATTTGTTTGCCTGCGTGCTTCAATTGCATCCTTAAAAGCAGTTGTGGCCACACGGAAATCCCTGCGTCTGGCATAAATAAATCCTTTCATTTTATACGCACTGGCAAGCCGGTGTGATTGATGAAGCCGCTCCGCCACAGGTATTACGGTTTCAATGTCGGTCAAAGACTGTTCAAATTGGTTTTGAAAAAAAAGGGATTGCCCCCTTTGGTTCAGAAAATCAAGATAGCGCAGCGAGTCGCCCAACTGCAAAGCAGTAATTATTCCTCCTGTACTTTCTTCTACACTCTTTTGATAATCGCCCATTCTGAAATAAATATATATTTTCCCCAGGCGAGCATCCAGCATGCGGCTTTCGCGGCCCGCAATTTTGCGTGAAACCATAATAGCCGTATCGTAATAAGCCAACGCTTTTGAAAACCGCTGCGTTTTATCATAATAAAAACCCAGGTTAAAATAATGACCCGTTGCTATAAAAAAAGCGGGTGTTGGTTCTGCAGCCATAGCAATGGCTGCCGCTGATAAAGTATGCTGTATGGCTGCATCATAATTATTGTTCGCTACAAACTCATACAAGCCTATGCTGCCCAGCATTTTTGCATAAACCGTATCCTTTACAAATCCGGAACTATCGTATTGCGCTTTTACCCTGTATAAGTGAGAAAGTTTTTGTTCAGCAGAAAATTCGGGATTATGCTCAATGGAGGAAATGCGTTCTGCCATAAGATGCTGCTGGCTATAGCAGGCAATGCATAGCCACAGGGCTGCTGCACAGCAAACGCAATGCTTTACGATCAATAATGTACAGATGCGCAATGTAACATATGTTGGCATACCTTCTATTGTTCAAAGATATACCTATAGTTTGGGAGTGAAAATGGTGCACTTTAATTGCTTTATTCATTTAAAATGCACCCGCTATCCTAAAAATATTTTTCTAATTACTGGGCTTAATTGGCGCTCCGCTGGTATCGCTCGAACCACCTGGTGATCTTTGGGCGCCTTTGGGACAACCTGCAATAATAAGAACCGCCCATAGCAATACTGCGAGGAATGCAATTTTCATAAATCCTTTTTTCATAAATGAAATGTTTAGGTTAAGTGGTTTTATAATAAAAAAAGATGCTGACAAATTGCATTAACAGAACACGGAAAATTTTGCCATAGGAATATGAAAGACGCTTTGA
>CAMPJQ010000279.1 GCA_946886925.1 uncultured Terrimonas sp. | reverse complement strand
TCGTTGCGGTATCCAAAACGGTTCATGATCTCAAAGGCTGAACGATCCATATAACCCGGATCTACAATTTGACCCGGTGCTACACCATAGCCATCAATAGTTGTTGGACCCGGAGTAATTGGAAGAATGGTTTGCGCCTGGTAAATAAGATCTGTGATCATCCAGTGGGTGTCACCTCCATACAGCCATGCTGCAGGCATGTTAACCTGTTCAATATAGCTTCCGATATTTAAAAATGCCTTAAGGTTAGAAGTAATTTTATAATCCAGGTTGGCCCTGAAGTTATAGCGATCCATCCAGGAAGAAGCATCATAACCCAACACCGATTCCGGCTCTGTTTTGAGATTTCCACCCTGGTGAAGATATACACCGTTCACAAAATAGGAGAGCTTGCTGGTGCCACCACTGGCGCTCACGTTTACACGTGTTTGTGGAGAGTAGCGTGCAATATATTCGCGGTAATAATCGTGGTCGGGGTAAATATATCTTCTGAGGGCCGCCTTGCTTTCATAATCAGGATCATTCGGATCAAGCCCGGCAAGAGGATTAGCATATTTATCCATCACTACCTGCGGGAAAGGAACATCCGTAATGCCATCATTAGCGGCTGCTTCATTTCTCAACCGCATATACTCCAGCGAATGAAGACGCTCCGGCTCGCGGGTAAAGGAAGTAAAACTCTGTTCAGCGTTAATAGTTAGCTTTGTTTTTCCTATGGATCCACGTTTGGTAGTGATGAGGATAACACCGTTTGCGCCCCTTACACCAAATACGGCTGTTGAAGAAGCGTCTTTTAAAATAGAAACCGAGGCTACTTCGTTTGGATCTAACGTGCGTATATTATCACGGGGCACGCCATCTATTAATATAAGCGGAGCCTGTCCGTTCGTTGTGGCAGCACCACGCAAATACATTGTGGCATCGTCGCGGCCCGGCTGGCCACCGCCCGATTGAATTGAGGTTAATCCGGATAGTCTTCCTGCCAGGGCATTGGCAAGACTTGCGGAAGAACTTTGCCTGAGTTCATCGGAATTTACGGAAGAAACAGCGCCGGTTACCGATACTTTCTTTTGCGAGCCATATGCCACTACCACCACATCTTCCAATTCAGAAACTGCGGGCAGCAGTACAATGTCAATATTTTTCTTATTTCCAACTTTAACTTCCTGCGCCTGAAACCCGACAGATGAAAATACAAGTACTGCTTTTTCATTGGTAATGTTAATGCTGAATAAACCATTAGCATCTGTAGTTGCGCCTGTTGTGCTGCCTTTTAATATTACACTTACATTGCCGAGAGGCGTTCCATCGCTGCCTGTAACCCGTCCTGTAATAACAATTGCCTGAGCTTCTGCAACAACGGGTGGCAGAGGAGCGGCAGCATTGTAAGGCTCCCTTTTCTTTACTACTATGGTACGGCCAACGAGTTCGTAAGTTAATGGCTGGTTTTTGAAGCTGGCTTCCAAAGCCTCTTCAATGCTAACATCTTTAAGTGATAAGGTCACTTTTCCAGCAAGGTCCAGCCACTCTTCCCTGTATACCATATGAAGCTTTGATTGCTTCCTGATCTTTTGCAATACTTTTTCGAGGGAAGTATTTTGTTCTGATAAGGAAATACGCTGGCCGTATCCGGTTGCATGCAACTGCATGCAGGCAGCAATTAATAAAACAATGGTCAACCTCATAATCAGCCATGTTTTGGGGTGAAGAAACATACATGCCCGTCTTATGCAGGACAATGCTTTGCGAAACGCAATCAATCGCATAGTTTTGCTTAGTTTAGGTTAAATGAATAAAATGATCTGCTACGATTATTATTAAGAGGTTAACCTGAATACTTGCCGGAGTTCCGTTGCCGCGGGACTTCGGTTTTTCAGCTAACCCTTTTACCAATAACAACTTCCTACAGGTTCACGATAATTTTTTTGTTATCAATTTTAAAATGGACTCCGCTTAACTCCATTACTTTTAATACTTCCGATAAATTCATATCCATAGGAATATCACCGGTGATACGCCCTTCCGGTTTTCCATCCGCGTAAACGATATCAACATCGTACCAGCGTGCCAATTGGCGCAATACAGCAGGAATAGCGGCGCCGTTCATCATAAATAATCCATTCTTCCAGGCCACCGTTTCTTCTATGTTCACTTCTTTAAACAATTGCAGGAATCCCTTTCTATTAAGCCTGGCCTGCTCCCCCGGCTTCATTACAATAGCGCCTTCCAATGATTTTTGTTGCGATGGCGATATTTTTATGCTGCCTTCAAGCAACGTTGTACTTAATGCATCTTCGTCATCATAAGCGTTTATATTAAAATGGGTGCCCAGCACTTCAACTACAGCTCCTGCTCTTCCCGGAGTATTTACTTTTACTATAAAGGGTATTGCTTTCGTTGTTTTTCTTTTTGAAGCATCAGCGGTAAGGTGACTTATTTCAAAGTATGCTTCGCCTGTTACTTCTACTTCTCTTTTATTGTCTGCAAATGGAACGGGATAACGTATAGATGAAGATGCATTCAACCATACTTTACTTCCATCCGATAATACCAGTTTATATTGGCCGCCGCGTGGCGTTGTTAATGTATTAAACACTACCGGTGCAGGTTTACCATTACTTCCTTTTGCATTGTACATTAAATTTTCTCCCTGCTTGCTCACAGCAGTGCCGCCCTGCTTTGCCAGTACGCCGTCCTGCGAATCATCCAGCAATATTGTTTTTCCGTTATCGAGGGTAAGTATCGCTCTATTGGTTCCCGGAAGCGCATCATTCTTCAATTTCGGAGCGGTAACGCTTACGGGCACTGTTCTTTCCTGCCGGGGCAACAAAAAATAATAAACGCCTGTGCCAATGCTTACAATAAGCATAGCCGCCACAGGAAGCCAGAACTTCTTATACCAGGGAAGCAATGGGTCCATAGGGATGTCATTTCCCTCTTTAGCTTCTTTACCGGTAATGCTATTATTAATATCCCGGTATAGTTGTAACAACCATATGGCTTTGTCCTTATTGTTCATTAACTTCCATTCCGTATTATGCTGGCTGTTCTCTTCCAGCCATTGCTCCACAAGTTGTTGCTCCTGCGAAGTGACGTTGCCTGCAATATAACGGTCTAATAAACTTTTGATCTGCGAAATACTCATTTGCACTATAGCATTAAAAGCAAGGAACCGGATTATCGAAAATTAATTCCTGATAATTAGTCGGATGAAAAAAAGAGTAGTACTATAAAAAAATAAAAAATACAATATCATTACATTAATGCAACAATAATAACACTGCCAATACAGCCAGTCTTTCCAATGAGGCACGCAGGTAACTGAGTGCAGTGGTAAGCTGGTTTTTTACGGTTTGCTCAGAAAGATGAAGCTGGCATGCAATTTCCTTAACAGCCAATTGGCGGTGACGGCTTAACCGGTATATTTCTTTTGTGCGTGAAGGAAGGTTGTCTACTGCCAGCTCCAGCGTTTGATTAAGATTTTTAGCAGTCAATTCATCTTCTGCATTATTAATAAAATCATTGGTAAGGCGCTGCGTCATTTCTGCATACTCACGACGGGTGATATTTTTACGGATATGATCAATGATGCGATACCGTACAGCGGCAAAAAGAAAAGATTTGAAGGAGGTGGTGATGGTGATACTGGCTCTTTCATCCCATATATATACAAAAAGATCGTGTATGATGTCACGGGCTTCTTCAAGGGAAGCTAACCTTGACGCTGCATAACCAGTTAATGAAGCTGCATATAATTCGTAAAGTGCATTAAATGCAGACTGGTCACCGGACTTCAATGACTGCAGCAGTTTGGCATCGCTATGTACGTTATGGGCAAACATAATAACCCAAAAGGATCGTTAATGATTTTCAAATGTAAATGACCTCGTTTGCACAACCATCCTGCACTTAGGGGCAGGACGGTCAGTGGCTATTACAGAAATCCGCTATGCTTCATCCATTTTGTACAAACATTCATCCATTCTTCCACAGGCATTTTCAAAACAAAACCGTGATCGCCTTTAGGATAAATATGCATTTCGGCAGGAACTTTTTTATGTCGCAATGCTTCATAAAAAGAAATGCTGTTGTCTACATCCACTACCTTATCATCTCCGGCATGAATTAAAAAAGCGGGTGGCGTTTGTGCAGTTACCTGCAATTCATTGGAGAATAATTGTATTTTTTGGGAAGATGGATTTTTACCAAGCAGCTTATCTCTTGATCCCCGATGCCCCAGGCTGTCTGTCATACTGATGACAGGATATACCAATATCATAAAATCAGGACGAACACTTATCTGTTGCTTAGCTACAGGATGATTAAAATGCGTGCCGGCAGTAGAAGCGAGGTGCCCGCCGGCCGAAAATCCCATAATGCCAACCCTCGCCTCATCTACATTCCATTGCCTTGCATGCTGTCTTACCACGGCTATGGCTTGCTGGGCATCCTGTAATGGGCCAATGCTTTTGTCTTTCATTATTTTATCATCAGGCAACCTGTATTTCAATACAAATGCCGCGATGCCCTGCTTTGCAAAATATTCAGCAATAGCAAATCCCTCTTTACCCATTACCAGCGCACCATATCCACCACCGGGACAAATCACTACTGCTGCGCCATTTGCTTTTTCTTTTGGTGGAAGATAAACGGTTAATGTTGGCGTAAACACTTTCAAAGCAACGGCATTAGCAGAATCATAGCGTTCCTCACTGGGAGCGTTTAATGCTCCCGGAATATTTTCTTCGTATAAAGGAATCGTTTGCTGTGCAAAAGAAGTTTGCAAACCAACCGTCAAAATAAAAACACACAATGATAATTGTAAACGCATAAACTTAAATATTACAATATAAAAACGCGCATGGTTTTGGGGC
>CAMPJQ010000278.1 GCA_946886925.1 uncultured Terrimonas sp. | reverse complement strand
CTGTTTATCCCTTTGTTTTTTGCGCTGCACAACCTAAATATGAGTTTCGTGCCGCCTGGATTGCCACTGTAGATAATATTGATTGGCCGTCAAAGGGAAATTACAATTCCGACAGCCAGAAAGCGGAGTATAAGAAACTGCTGGATATGCATGTACAAAATGGCATGAATGCGGTTATTGTGCAGATCCGTCCCGCAACAGATGCTTTCTATCCTTCGCCTTATGAACCCTGGAGCGAATGGCTTACGGGTAAGCAGGGCCGCCCTCCCGTGCCCTATTATGATCCACTGCAGTTTATGATTGAAGAAGCCCATAAAAGAGGACTTGAATTTCATGCCTGGTGCAATCCTTACAGGGCGGAATTACAGATCGGCAAATCCTCTATTTCACCCACCCATATTACCAAAGTGCATCCCGAATGGTTTGTGGCTTATGGAGGGAAAAGGTATTTTGATCCGGGTAACAAGGAGGCGCAGGAATTTGTGGTGAATGTGATCCGCGATATTGTTAGCCGTTATGATGTGGATGCCCTTCACTTTGACGACTATTTTTATCCCTACAGGATAGCCGGGCAGGAATTTCCGGATGATAAGACCTATGCCGAGTATGGTTCGGGTATGGACAGGGGCGACTGGCGAAGGAGTAATGTAGACTCTATTATCGTTAAGTTGCATCGCGGCATACGGCAGGAAAATCCGCATTGCAAATTTGGCATCAGTCCGTTTGGGGTATGGCGCAACAAAGACAGGGATAGCCTGGGGAGCGATACCAAAGCCGGGCAAACCAATTATGACGACCTGTATGCAGATATATTATTATGGCTGCAGGAAGGATATATTGATTACGTAGTACCCCAACTGTACTGGGAGCACGGGCACCGGGCGGCGCCTTATGAAGTGCTGGTAGACTGGTGGAGCCGGCACAGCTATGGCAAGCATTGTTATATAGGATTGGGTATTTATAAAGCAGGGAGCAATGCGCGATGGCGCGACAGGAATATCATTCCCATGCAAATACGGGATGCAAGATCATATAGTACCATACAAGGGCAGGTTTATTTCAGCAGTAAATCCTTTTTGAAAAATCCCAATGGCTGGAACGACAGTCTTCAGCAGCATTATTATAAATACCCCGCTTTAATTCCTCCCATGCCATGGATTGACAGCATTCCTCCCAGGCCCCCGGTAATCAATGCCGTCAGCAGCGAGGGAAAAGGAACTGAACAGCAGGTAAACATCAGTGCCACATATATTGACAGCGACAAAAAGCTCCGGCAATTTGCTTTATATGTTTTTCCCTCTTTGGAAAATACCAATATCTCCGATAAAGCGCCATTACAGGTCATTCCCTCCACCACAGATTCAGCAGATTGTGTGCTGGCATTATCGTTGTTGCCACGGTTCGTTTCTTCCGGAAAGGAATTATATATAGGTATTACCGCAGTGGATATCAATAATGTGGAAAGTGAACTCAGCATACTGCAAAAGCTGGAACGGGCAAATGAAAAATCCGGTTGGGAAATAGTGAAATAGGCTGTTGCAAATACAGACTCAACCTTACAAATAATGCATTTCATCTAGTTGTTCAACGGCAGGCATTTCATCATATGTTCTTCCGTTAAGCACTCTTCCTGTTTTCTTTTTATTGGTTTCTCCTCCTTATCCGGGAAGTCACAATTAAAAAATAAACTTGATTCCCCTTGATTTGTTATTGGTAACTTCTTGCGTATCATTTTGCACAGGGTTTTGCGAAGCCTGATATATTTCCTGTTTCATTCTATTGATAGAGGTCTGAATAAAAAAAGACGATATCACATTCAGATCATTGTGCTTATGCGAAAATTTGAGTGCATTGATATATTCTTCTTTTTGTTTTGCTTCGATGATAATAAGGGGGTGGTCGGCTTTAGCAAGAATAAAGTTTGACATTAGTCGCCCTATCCTGCCATTACCATCAGGAAACGGATGGAGGTAAATAAAATATTTGTGGAATTTGGCAGCTATTTCAATTGGATGAGCTGTTTTTTTGTCTACTGCTTCTTGCGTCTGCTCCATTAATGCCGGCACATTGGCGATGCTGGTTTCATGATCCGGGAATATGGTATCACCTGCTGCCATCCTTGATCTGGTGTATTCTCCCGGTACATAACCTTTGGTGTATTGAATAGTATTATTGGTAAGCAGTTTATGAGTGTCTACCAGCAATTGTCTGTCAGGGGCAATTCTATGTTAGTAAACAGGTATTCGAAAGCTTTAAAGTGGTCTAATATTTCATAAGCTTCAAGCATGGATTTATTCTGAAGTTTAAGATTAAGCCCATGCTCTTTCAGTTCCCTGGTGTCGTTAACGGAAAAGCTGTTGCCTTCTATAGCACAGGAGTGTGCTGAAAGAAGGATTTCATTGTACTCAAAAAGATTTTCTTTAGAGAAGGTGGAGGCTACCTGTTTATTATATTGCTCAAGCGTTGATTGATATTCCGTTAAGAACTTTTCTATCGTATGGTCATTGCTCATTATGTAACAGTATACTATTAATGTACAATAAAAACGGCATTTTCAAAGATTTGTTTTACTACAAAGTTACGCAATTGTGAATGCCATGTTTAACAATCGAAATAAGGATTTATTCTAAAACAACTTCCCCTGCTGTCCGGGTCTTCTGAATATAGTAGTATCTAATTCAAAGCGGTCTTCGTTCATGCCATACATTTTGCCGTATTTTTTATACTGTTGCGTTATAATTTCAGCTATTGCGCCTTCGCCCCGCATACGCAGGCCCCAGCGGGTGTCGTTTACTTTTCCGTCGTGACTTTGCTCAATCAAATGCCACACTTTATCCGCCCTGTCGGGGAAGTTTTTATACAGCCAGTCATGAAACAATAATTTAATGGCGCCATTTAAACGGATGAAAGTATAGGCGGTAAATACAGCACCCACGTCTGCCGCGGCCTTCATAATGCGCTGCATTTCGTGATCATTGAGCCCCGGTATCATAGGTCCCATCATCACTCCCATGCGAATGCCGGCACTGCTTAATTCCTCTATTACCTTCAACCGCTGCTTTGCTGTAGTGGTGCGCGGTTCCATCACTCTCCGTAAATCTTCATTAAAAGAAGTAATGGAAACCATTGCCGATACCAGTCGCTTTTTGGACAACTCCTGCAGTACATCTTTGTCTTTAATGATCCATGCATTTTTGGTAAGGATTCCTACCGGCTGGTTAAATTCATTGCATACTTCAAGCAGCCCCCGGGTTAACCGGTATTTTTGTTCGGCGGGCTGGTAACAATCGGTATTACCGCTTAGCATAATGGGCATTACCTCCCATTTGGGATGCATAAGTTGTTTTCGCAATAATTGTGGCGCATTTTTTTTCACGATGATCTTTCGTTCAAAATCCAGTCCTGCACTATAGCCCCAGTATTCATGCACGTTGCGGGCATAGCAGTAAATGCAGCCATGCTCGCAGCCGGCATAGGCATTCATACTGTAAGCCATACCCACATCCGGGCTCTCGACTTTGTTTACAATGGTTTTTGAAAGTTGCTCCAGGTATTGTGTGGGCGTGTTGTCTTCCGACCAGTCGTCAATGGCTTCCACATGTTCCCTCGTTGTTTCGTCCTTAAGAAAACGGTTTTTGGTATTGAACTGGGCGCCGCGGCCCTGTAAATATTGTTCCGTTTCCTCTTTTTCTTTAGCGGAAACTTTATAATGATCCTGCTTGAGTTTTTCTGTCATAAAATTGATTCAAACTGTTAATAAAAAATGGGGTTAACATCGGACTCACGATCAGATAATCTGAAAAATTCAATGCTTTTTTGTTTGAAACACGGCGCCACGAAAACACAAAGGCACCGAGATTGGTTTGTTTTCTAACCATTCTTATTCGTGCAATTGCTTCAATTTATAAGCTTACCAAAATGGTAATAGGTATTCTTGTGCATTTATATATCCTATCCCTATTTTTTTAATCACCCTGATGTAAAATGCAAAAAAAAATCCTTTGTTTTTATCTGTTCCACGGTGTCTTCGTGCCCTTGTGTTCCAATACCAATTTGCACGTTCATTACATAATTATTCTTTTAATTCCTTTTTTCATTAGCGGCACAGTAAAATTTAATATATAGCCTAAACGCTTTCCACTTAGTTTTAAATAACTCAGTACCTGCTCGTTCATACAGGATGATAATACTCTTGTGCTTTTAATTCTACAACAACCAATCCATCCACAAGTATATCAATCCGCAGACCTTCATCAATTACCAGTCCATCATATTGCAAGCGGACAACCTTTGTCTTTCAAAAAAAATATTTCTTTTGCCTAATTCATAGCAGAAGCACTTTTCATAAACACTTTCCATTAATCCGGGGCCAAATGCTTTATGAATGCAGAGTGCAATATCTATTATCTGCTGAGCTAACCAGTACTCTCTTGCTGTAAGTGGCCCGAAATCTTTTTGTTCAATATTATTTACCATTGGTGTTTTATTTTTTAATCAACTTGTGTTGTTGCGAAAGGCGCAAGTGTTGGATCAGCAGCCGGACGATGCATCCACGCTAATTACCCAAATAGGTCTCCCTGTATTGTGGCTACCGGTAAATTCTGGAACGCGAATCGTTGTACGATCTGGTAAGCTTTTTCGTTTTGTGCCCGCTTCAGCAGAAGCATGCCATCTGCAATAAAGCGCCCGGTAAAATGTTTGTTGCTGTATGGCAGCCATGCTTTTTCATATTGCCAGGGCTGTAGCTTACGCGCAACCGTTACATGAGGTTCCATAATAAAATGAGGCTTGTTCTCCTCATTCAATTTCATCAGTCGTTGTGTTTCGCTGCGCACCTGTTTAATAAGGTTTTGTACCGGCACTTTTGTTACCACATTAATGT
>CAMPJQ010000277.1 GCA_946886925.1 uncultured Terrimonas sp. | reverse complement strand
CAGTAATATATGTTCCCTATTATTCAACTCAACAATTAAAGGTATGCATTTTTCCAAAACTAATTGGAACGGGCAAGGCTTGCTCTACTCCCTGAAATGGAAGGTCATTATGAAAGTTTCTTTCATTATCACAACATTATTAAGTTTACAAATCGCTCTTTTGGCCAATGCGCAAAAGGAGATCTCTCTCTCTGTAAAAAAAGAGCCGCTAAGAAATGTGCTTTCCCTTATTGAAAAGCATTCGGGCTATCGTTTTTTGTACACCGATGATCCTGTTTTTGAAAACAGCAGGGTTACCATTAAAGTGCAGAAGGCCGCTTTTGAAGAAGTGATGAGCCGGATACTTGCAGGCACCGGCTTGGGATACACTGTGAATAGCAACGAACTGGTAGTGCTGAGTTTTACGCCTTCTTCTAACATGGCAATCATTAAAGGAAGGGTTACTGATGAGGAAGGCAACTCCCTGTCTGGCGTTACCGTGCAGGTAAAAGGCGCCAATACTTCTACCGTAACCAATGCCGAAGGCGAATTTAGCATAGATGCAGGAAGCAGTGCCACGCTGGTTTTTTCTTCCGTTGGATTTATAGCGAGGGAAGTTACTGCTGATAATAATGCTACCGTAAATGTGCGGCTCGAAACCGACAAAAAAGGACTGTCGGAAGTGGTGGTAACGGCATTGGGTATCTCCCGCGAAAAAAAATCGCTTGGCTATGCTACGCAAAAGGTAGACGGCGCCCAGTTGAATGAATCGCCGGCATCTAATTTTGTAAATGGTATAGCCGGTAAAGTGGCCGGTGTTCAGATTTCAAGTTCAGGAGCAGTAGGCGGGTCATCCCGTATTACCATTCGTGGAGAATCTTCATTAAATATGCAGGGCAACCAACCTCTGTTTGTAATTGATGGTGTACCCGTTGGTAATGATGGCGTAAATAACTGGAGTGCCAACGCTGATTATGGCAACAGTGCAGCAGAAGTAAACCCGGCAGATATTGAATCCATGAATGTACTGAAAGGGCCAGCCGCAGCGGCTTTATATGGCTCGCGTGCGGCCAATGGCGCTATAGTAATTACTACTAAAAAGGGAAGCGCTAAAAAGGGAATGGACGTAAACTTCAATACTTATTATTTTGCAGAAGAAGTGGCCTGGCTGCCTAAATTCCAAAATCAGTTTGGACAGGGCAGAGATGGGAACTATGAAGGTTCCAATTTTGGCGCCTCCTGGTCTATTTACCCTGACGGTGTTAGAGATTCCTATGATGAGAGTTGGGGTCCACGCTTAGACAATAATACACAGGAAAAACAAGTTACATCTCCCACTACCGGTGGTTTTAGGGGAGGTGATGTAGCGATTAATAACCGCGGCGATGTAATTGCAACACCCTGGGTATCACATTCTAACAATATTAAGGACTTCTTTAATACTGGAAGCAAATTCTATAACAACCTGGCATTATCGGGTGGCAATGATAAAGGCACCTACAGGCTTTCGCTTACATCACTTAATGATAAGGGCGTAATACCCAACAATAATCTTGATCGCTATCAGGTAAGCTTTAATGGAAGCTATAAATTAACCAATAAGCTTACTTCTACGATCAACTTTAACTACATGAAGCAAAAAAGCGATAACCGCCCGGATAACGGTTATGGCCGCAATACCTTTATGTACATTTTTACATGGATGACAAGGCAGGTAGATATGAACGCCCTTCGCAATTACTGGCAATCAGGTTATGAAGGTCTAAGGCAGTTCCAGTTCAATTACGGGGAAAATCACAATAATCCTTTTTTCCTGATGTATGAAAATACAAAAGGGCAAAATAAAGACAGGTTATATGGAAACGTAGCCTTCGAGTATGCATTTACAGATAAGTTGAAATTAAAATTGCGTACTGCAGAAGATCTCTATTATGATTTTAGACCTATGAAAACCGCAGTTAGTACTGCGGATCAGCCAAAAGGCGCTTACCAGGAAACCCTAATAAAGTATGAAGAAAGAAATACCGATCTGCTCTTAACCTATAACGGAGAGGCGGCAGACGGTGATTTTGGTTATGTATTGTCTGCTGGATCCAACCGTTTCGATCAAAATGGGAGTAACCTGGGAGGTTATAACAATGGGCTGTTAGTACCCGGCGTATATAATTTGGGCAATACTTCCGAGTTGTTAGGAGCAGGCAACAGCAGTTCCAGAAAAAGAATCAATAGTGTATATGCCATGGCAAACCTTAATTACAAGGGTCTTGTATATCTGGATTTAACCGCACGTAACGACTGGTCGAGCACTTTGCCTTCCAATAATAATTCCTATTTCTACCCTTCGGTGGGCTTAAATACCAATATCAAAGATATATTAAGTCTTCCTGCTGGTATTAGCCAGGCGCAACTGAGGTTTAGCTGGGCACAGGTGGGTAATGATGCGGGCGCCTATTCTCTTGTAAATACATACGGTTATGGGGCTCCATGGGGAAGCAATTACTCTTTGATTGGAAACAGTACGTTGATGAACGCGAATTTGAAGCCGGAAATTACTTCAACCTATGAAATAGGAACTTCGCTTGGCTTCTTTAATAATCGCTTAGGCTTAGATGTTACTTACTATGATATTCGTTCCAGGAACCAGGTACTTGGTTTGCCAATGGTTCAGAGCTCAGGGCAGGCATCACGTGTAATTAACGCCGGTGAAATTAAGAATACCGGTGTTGAAATAATGGTATCCGCTACCCCTGTAAATACAGCGGGAGGCTTGAAATGGAACTTTACCATCAACTGGTCGCACAATGTAGGTAAAGTGGTATCATTAACAGATGAGGTGGATAAGATTGTACAGGCGGCTCCTGGTGAAGATGCATCTATACAGGCACGTGTAGGAGAGAAGATGGGTGCCATATGGGGGCCTGGCTACCAGAGGGTTCCGGACGGGCCGTTAAAAGGTCAGATCGTTATTGGTACTAACGGAAGAGCAATGGTTGCCCCTGAAGAAATGTACCTGGGGAACGTTAATCCCGACTGGATTGGTGGTTTTTACAACCAGGTTACCTATAAAAATTTTCATCTTAGCTTTTTATTTGCCGGACAGGTGGGCGGTAAATTCATTTCGCGCTTTTATAATAAAGCCAACGGTTCGGGGCAGTTGATTGAAAGTGCATGGGGACGCGGGGAAAGGGCGCCCGGTACAGAATATGACGCACCTTATTATGCACAGGGTGCAGCGCTTATGCCCGATGGCTCTTATCAGCCCAATTCAACAGGCGCCGGCGGTAAGCTGGATGCCGGTGTGTATGGTACAGATATCAGGAGTATGGTTAAAGGACTGATGGATCATATTTCCGAAGCGCAATTATTCAGCACTACCTATTTTAAATTACGTGAGCTGTCTGTAGGTTATAGCTTGCCACACAAGCTGATTGGCAACACTTTTGTAAAAAATGCGAAGATTTCATTAACAGGCAGAAACCTTTTATTATTCAGACCGAAGAGTAATCATCATTTTGATCCGGAAGTTGCCATAGCTACCACAGGTAATGGTTTGATACCCGGTTTTGAAAACATGAGTGTTCCTTCAATGAGGGAAGTGGGTGTTAGTCTTAATCTGAATTTTTAAAATCTCCAAAATTATTAGTTATGACAAAGTATAAACCAATCATATTATTATCCTTCCTTTTCCTGGCAGGTTGTACCAAGGATTTTGAAGAAATTAATACCAATCCAAACTCTCCTGATAAAATCACAAGTCCGGGAGTGTTGTTAACCAATGTTATCAGAGGATCTGTTAACGAAAGTTTCGGAAACTCCTATAGAATGGGAGTTATAGCCGGTGATATGAACTACAACGACTTTAGCGGCAACTTCAACAATTGGGTGCGGGCAGATGCGAGCGGACTTTTTTTCTGGCATTATTATGATTATATCCGCGATATAAACGAAGTGATCGCTATAGCCGATGCCAGCGGATTAAACAATTATAAAGGAGTAGCAATGGTATTGCGGTCCTGGCTTTTTCAAAATCTTACCGATGTATACGGACCGATTCCTTTCAGGGAAGCTTCCAACGCTAAATTAGAGGGAATTACCAACCCCAAATATGAGCAGCAACAGGAGGTATATGCAGGATTGCTGGCTGATCTTGAAGAAGCGAATACGCTGTTGGGATCAACCAGTGAAACCGTAACTGGCGATATTATTTTTAACAGTGATATCAGCAGATGGAAAAAGTTTTCTACAGGATTAATGATTCGCTTATTGATGCGGCAATCCAAACAAGTTGACCCTTCAGCCGCTTTGGCTAATATTTTAAACAATCCTGCTAAATATCCTTTGTTTACATCAAATGCTGACCAGGCGGCCCTGGACTATATTGCTGACAGTGATGGTAATTCAATGCCATTGTTTACAAGAAGTGCCAGTGATTATGTAACCAGTACCCGTGTTTCTAAAAATCTTGTAGATAATTTAAAATTACTTAACGACCCGCGCTTATCCGTGTATGCACTTCCTACCCAGGTAAGTGTTGTTGGAACAGATCCTGATCCGGCAGATTTTGAATATGAAGGAGGGGTAAATGGAAATGGACCATTGTCTGATCCCCGAAACTATTCCGCACCGGGTATGCTTTGGGCGCCTCGTTCTTTCGCCCCTGATCTAGCATCAAAAGATGCAGCACAGGGTATTATATTAACCTATTCAGAAGAGCAATTTAACCTGGCAGAAGCGGCAGAAAAAGGATACATATCCGGAGGCTCCGCAGCAGCGGCAGATTATTATCTTAATGGTATTGAAGACCAGTTTGAATATTATGCAAGCAGAATAGGCGACAGGTATGCTACTTACTATCTACAGCTCGACGGCGATGATGTGATCCCGGACAATAGTTATTATTTACAGACAGCTGT
>CAMPJQ010000276.1 GCA_946886925.1 uncultured Terrimonas sp. | reverse complement strand
AAACAGGTGAACGCAGGTGGCATTACCAGTTGGTGCATCACGACTTATGGGATTACGATTTGCCGGCGCCGCCCACATTGGTTACAATAAAAAACGGGCAAAGAAAAACCGATGCTGTTGCACAGGTAACTAAAATGGGTATGGTTTTTTTGTTTAACCGGTTATCAGGGGAACCCCTCTTCCCTATAAAAGAAAGAGCCGTTCCCCGGTCGGGCTTAATGGGAGAAGCCGCCTGGCCCACGCAGCCTTTCCCGGTAAAACCGGCGCCCTTCGCGCGGCAGTATTTTTCGGAAAGCGATATCACGGGTATTTCCGATTCGGCTCACGCTTTTGTAAAAGAAAAAGTAAAAAATGCGAAGATGGGTCCCATTTTTACACCACCCGATACCAATGGCGTTGTGCAGTTTCCGGGCACAAGGGGAGGAGCGGAGTGGGGAGGCGCATCCTTTGATCCTGGAACAGGCGTGTTGTATGTAAATGCAAATGAAATTCCATTGCTGGTAAAAATGAAGCCCATTCCTGTCGCAGATGATGATGCCGTTACTTCACGGGGTGAGAAAATTTATACGCTCAATAATTGTACGATGTGTCATGGTGCGAACAGGGCCGGAACTGCTGTATTCCCTTCTCTTCAGCAACTCTCCAAAAAAAATTCCAGGGAGCAGGTAGCCGCATTGTTAAAAAAGGGGAAGGGACAAATGCCTGCCTATCCGAATATTACGAACGAAGATAAAAAAGCGTTGATAGATTTTTTGTTTGATGCAGAGCAGAACAGGGAGCATACACAAACAGCCGCAACAAACGCTGAACAACAGTACCGTTACGTGCACAATGGATGGACGGTATTAACCGATAAGGAAGGATATCCCGGTGTAAAACCGCCCTGGGGAACACTTAATGCCATTGATTTGAATAAGGGCGAACTGCTTTGGAAAGTGCCATTGGGTGAATATCCTGAGTTGGTCAAAAGAGGGATTCCAGCTACAGGAACACAGAACCTGGGTGGGGCGGTAGTTACAGCAGGCGGACTTGTTATTATTGCAGCCACCTTCGATGAAAAGCTCAGGATATTTGATAAACACACCGGCAAATTGTTATGGGAATATAAGCTACCGGCGGGTGGCTATGCAACGCCGGCTACTTATATGCTTAATGGTAAGCAATATATAGTAATAGCCGCAGGGGGCGGTGGCAAGGTAGGATCGCTTTCGGGGGATGCTTATGTTGCCTTTAGGTTAAAAAACTAAAGAGCATGAACAACCTATAAACAAAAAAACCAGCCTTACGGGCTGATTCTTTTATTCCAATAATGTTGCGGGTTAGTGAGTAAATATTTTTACTCTGGTCTGGCGGTGATGTAAGCAACCTCTTTTTTACTTTTTCTGTTTGTGATCATCTATCCTAATGATTCGATAGTGTAAAGATGCTGCGGATTTGCGCGATACGGAACTATATTCGTCAAAGGGATTTGTTCCTTCGTTTTTCGGCTGTTTTTGCCCGATAAGTATTTTTACTTACCGGAAACTATATACTATTGTTTTGTTCATACATGCATTTCCGTGGTATTAGCCTGTAACAGTTGATATATGTTAAAGGCACACAGATCCTTACTATTTAACAGTAATCCTTATGCCTTCGGAATGAGACAGGAACTCAGGGGCATACATACACTGAATAGTAGCCACACCTGCCGAGAAATTGCCCTTATGGGTAACAAAAAGCGGGTATTCAAATACGTAAGTTCCTTTTCGCAACCAACTAAAAAAGAAATTGGTGGAGGCATCTTTCGTACTTTCATAGTAACCCAATCCGTCCTGCCATTTGTATAGGCTCAATACATTTACCGGCTCTGTTCCGGCGGCCCGCAAATCCTTCATATGCACATATTCCATATCCCTGTCGGCCCGCAATTCAATTCTTACCTTTATTTTATCGCCTACTTTCAATACCGTGCTGCTGTCCACCGGCTGAAGCACCGGCCCTTTATCGCTGTTCTTTTCTATGAACAATTGTTTCTTTAGCTGCAGGGGCATTTTATTTTCTGACGATGCTGTTATTTTATCCAGGTCTTCAAAATATTGCCAGTACACGGCGCCCCAGCTTCCTGCATTTTGCGGTGATGTGGTTGAGGAAGGAGATACTATTACCTGTATATTGCCCATTGTGGGTTTTATTTCTTCTGCAGCAACCTTATACTTGAAATAACCCGTACCTGCTTCATCCTTCCCCGACGAAGAAAAACTTTTTGTGCCCAGTTTAACGTTTACCTGCGGCTGGTTACTTAACCAGTCTGTTCCCTGAAGCAATAATGCATAGCAGGCTTCGGCGGTTGATTTGGTACTGCCCCAGTGCTGTGTTTGTTTTTGTTTCAACAGCCACAGCTTCATATCATTCACCGCTTTTGTATCATGCGTTATTTCGTTAAAGGCTTCAATAAGCAGCGATTGTATTTCTACAGGTGCATCATGCCAGTAATATCCCCCGCGGTTGTCTTTCCAGTACATGCCCAGTTCTTCATGCGTAATGGCATTTTCTTTAAGTGAAGCCAAAATGGCTTTTGGAATAATTTTGTCATTATCACGGTGCAGGCTAAGTGCAATCATACCCTGGAAATATTTGCTTTCTTTTACCCAGAATTTTTTGGACTGCTGCTTATAATAATTGTATGCATTCAGCGCTGCTTCATTTACTTTTTTCCCTTCAAAAAAACTGCGCATGTACAGGTATTGTACGGCTATGCCGGTTAAATTGTTTTTTTTGAGATCGGCTTTTTGTTTAACCAGGTTGTCGTAATCTTCCTTTATCCCTGCATCGGCATAGCGCAATGCTGCATCAATGAGCTTATTCCATTCAGCATAACTTTCTTCCTGCAGGGCATTTAATTTTTGAAGATGTCCCACACTCGTTATAATATACTGTGTGATATAGCGGTCGTCGTTGCCACCTTTAAACCATACAAAACCGCCGTTGGAAGTTTGCATGTCTTTCAGCTTATTTAAATTTGTTTTTGCTTCACTGCTCATCCGCATCATGTCAAACAATAAAGCGATGTTCTGTTTTTGCTCAGTTTCATTTTGTGCCTGTAGCACCCAGGGGGTTTCCAGCAGCAAAATGCTTTTCAGTTCTTCGTTTTTTTCAAGATTAGAAACAAGGCTCTTGTTGTTGGAGGAATCGGCACGCCATTTATCATATACGGCTTTAATGCGCGGGGCGCTCCTGGCAATAAGCGTGGCCAATGTATTGGCATAGTAGCGGTTAAAAGTTTGCTCCGAACATTCATATGGATATGCCGTAAGATAAGGCAAGGCCTGAACGGCGTACCAGGCAGGGTTTGCGGTATATTCAACCGTTAAAGAATAATTTTTTTGTGATGATGCCTGCGTAGTATCTGATTTCAGCAATTTTTCAAATTTGAACTGTTTGGCGCCACTGCTGCGCATATTCAAAGGCAGGGTTTCCGTTACCAGCATACGGTTACTTAAAACCGGCAATACATTTTCTTCACCATCGGAAAGTGTGCTTCCGTTAACCCGGGCTGAAGAAGTTGCACTGATCCGGTATAATAAGGGTGTATTAAAATTTTCGGGAATGCTAAGCTGAAACAACACTGCTTCACTTTGTCCGGGTGACACGGAAAAACTTTTTACCGGAACTGCATTATGAAAGAGGTCATCCACTGGCTTACTGGTAGTTGCATCAATCAGCTCTAATTTTGCAAATCCATTGATCAGGCTGTCGCCCATGTTCACTATTTTGGCGTTGAAGGCCATCCTGTCTTTTTCCCTGACAAAACGGGGCGCATTGGGCTGTACCATCAGTTCTTTTTGCGTAATGGCTAACCGTTGGGCGTACCCTAAAGCCAATGCCGGTGTATGAACAAAGGTCATTAGTTTCCATTGGGTCAATGCTTCGGGCATCGTAAAGCTGAACGATACATTGCCGGCACTATCGGTTTTCAGGTCAGGGAAGAAAAATGCAGTTTCGTTGAAGTTTTTACGTGTGCTGCTATTGTTTCCCGTTGTTGCCTCCAAATCCTTTTCTTCTTCCTTTGTCTGAACTGTGTCGCTGATTCCGGAAGCATTCGCAACACTTTCCTCCAAAGCCATGTGGGGAGGCGCTGCAGGTGCCGCTGCTGCTTTCATGCTGCGTTTTTGCACCCCATAGCCAACCACAACAACATCATTCATCCGTGAAATTCCCACATCAATCAGCCGGTCGTAATTCTTGACGAATATTTCATTTTCTCTTTCCAGTGCGTTTCTCTGCTGGGACTGTACATCTATAAAGTTTTGTCGTCCATTCCAGTAGCTGCCCAAATGATATTCCGGCCAAATATTGGGTACAGTCCAGTTGTGTGGTTTAAACTGATCCAATGACGCATCGTACATGGTAGCCAGCATTTCGGCAGCCACTTTTTCACCCTTTGTGCCACTTATCTTTACTTCCCATTTTTCTTTGCTGCCAGGTTCCATTTTATCCCTGAAAGTAGTAAAACTGATATTGAGCTGCTTGTTGGTCCAGGGTACAGCAATAATATGGCTGTTCGTATAGAAGCGGTTGTCTTTCACAAAGAATTGTAATACACCAAAACCACCACGATCCTGCTCTGTGGCTGTAAAACGGAAATCTTTCTTTTCATTATTCAATGTAAAGAACTGGTAAGCTCCTTCCGGGTTGTTTTGTGCAGCAGTGTTCAGCGGACGAACATCCTCTTCAATTTCCCTGTCTGTTTGCTGGATCATAAACACATCATTGGCCGAAGTGCCAATAAATAATTCAGCCGTTTCTCCAGGTTGTATCGCATGCGGTGTACCTGTGCTCCAGGTATAGGCCGGTGTTGGTAATGCTTTTGATTTGCTGTCGTACAATTGCACATACTCCTTTGCTTTTACTTCAGCGCCA
>CAMPJQ010000275.1 GCA_946886925.1 uncultured Terrimonas sp. | reverse complement strand
TTAACATGATTGTTATGGAAATTCATACTGATGGGTACCGGAGTGTATACGAAACCTTATTGCGCGCTAAAGGATTTGTTATTTATCAGCCGGGCCAAGGGGCTTCACATTCAACTTTATTGTGGGCAATAAAACAGGGATAATACAATATTTATTGTTTTAAAATATTCACAGGAAATGGCAGACGGTTCATTTTAAGATGCAAATAAAATACTTCCGCGGGCCCAAACTGGAGGTTGAAAAAGGCAATGCCGGCAACATCAGATCCTTCGAACCGAAAGATTTTACCGGTACCAGCATGGTCTTGTATGGCAGCATCGGTAAGCAGGTAAAATGCGCCCATTGATTTTCCTTTTGCAGTACTTCCTCCTAACAGTGAATACACAAAGTTATTATCGTAAAGAACAATGTAAAATGCAATTGCTTCGCCACCGGGCATGTATGCAGTATAGGTTTTAAGATGATTTTTTTTGCCTGCTGTATTACAGCAGGCAAGGAGTGAACGATAATCTTCGGCCGTAATGCCCGGATGTGCTGTGTTGTATGCTTTCCGGTATAAAGTGATAATATCTTCCGGGATATCATTGCGTACAATTATTATATTATTCGCATTCGCTTTTTCTAATGAGCGTTTGGCCAACCTGCTGTACTTTTCGGTTAAGGCAGAGCCGGATTTACCCAAATCCAGCAACAGGTTTAACCGCTTGTACACGGCGAACCCGGCAACGGGGTTTGCCTCCTGTAATGTATGGGTTTCATTGATATCAATATCCCGGAACTTAAATTTTGAAGGGATAGCCTGCAAAAAATCAACTATATCAACAGACTGGTTTTCAGCCGCAAAAAGCCCCAGCGATGCCGTAAAAAAAGGCTGGTACAGGTAGTAAAAGCCATATTTCCTTCTCCATGTAAGGGGCATTACTGCTTCGTAATCGTTTAATACAAGGGCATCCCAATGGCTGGCCATGCAATCTAACCACCAGGAGTAGCCGTAGATCAGTCCTTTGCTTTTTTCGATACATGCATCCCATTTTGCAATGTCAATTTCACTTCTTTTAAGGTATTGAATGTTTTTGGTCATGAAAAGAGGTGATTTCTTATAATGGAATGTGAGGACTGATCTTTTTAAAACTGATATTTTGTATATCTATACTGAATGATATTCTTTGCCAGAAATTATTGCCGGGTGTTGATTTAAAATAGTTGCGGTATACTTTACTGTATAACAGCGGAACATAAACATTTATGAGATCTCTGCACAACGACAACTGCAAACCCGCATCATACAATATTCGTGGCGCACCGGAATTGCTTTTCCATCCTTCGTTATACGTGCCGGCATCGAAGAATAGTTTTACCGGAATTTTTGGGTGGATGGAAGAAGTAAAATTTAAGGCAATCAGCCAGTCATCTGTTTTTCCCACTTTGTTGCCCAGCAGATCGGTTCGCACCTTAAAGCCGCCATCTCTCATCATTACCTGCTGAGACAGTAAGCCCTCAAATTCATTGCGGCCTATAAAATAATTACTGTAGGTATAATCTTCATATCCTTTTGGGGCCGTCATGTTAAGATGATACTGATCCGTATTGAATCGTTTCCGGGAGGTTTTATCTCCTGTATAAAAGAACTTTCCGGCAAACCATCGCGTGCTTAATCCTCCGCCTTTGGGATAATTAAGAAAGTAATTTCCTGTATAAGCTATCCTCCCAAAATTATTTGAAGCTTCAAACAGCAATTCATAGCGATAAGGATACAATGCCCTGCTGTTCTCCGCTACATAACGCAGTTGGCCAATAGTGGTAGTTTGAGAATTGATGGCGTACCGGTTTTTCATCAATACCGAATCCCATGAAAACTGCAAAGCATCTGTATTAATGATATAGGCTTTCCATTGCATAAAACGGGTAAGCCGGCTGCGTGCCTGCCTGTTGCGGAAAGTAAACCGCACATGAGGGCTGAGTTTTGTAAAATGTAAATGTGTAGTATGGTTATCCGGATCTGTATATGCATCTCGCGAAAACCTTGCAGCGCTTATACCGGTTTCAATTTTCTGAAAAATATTTTCCGGATACCAGGTGTAGGTTGCCCGGCCAATGCCGGCAAATTGCCTGCTCCCTGTGGCATACAAGGGGATAGCGACAAACCGGAAGCGGGTAAACGGGAGGTTATAATTATGCACGATACCGCCGAGCATCAGTTTGTCGTAATAATTAAAACCCAAAGCAGGCGCTATCCCTGTGTAATGATATTTGTTTTCGCCATCGGCTTTCCCAATCCATGCAAGCCGTAGTTTTTTAGAAGTGCGGGGCAGCAGGCTGCCTTTGGTATCCAGCAAATGAAAGATACTATCGGTATTTTTTCCACTTACAGAGGTAATAACATTTTTAAAATCCACCGGGTAAGGATGTTTAAACTGCCATTGGTTGTAATAAGCCTGCATACAGGAATCAAACAGCGTTTCCCCCAATGCTGTTTCCAGTACCTGCAGCCATTGCGATGCTTTATAATAAGCGGATAAATAATAATTGGCAGAAGAAAATGCAGGGGCAGGCAGGTTAACGGGCTGGTCTTTTTTTACGGCGGCTACCGCTTCAAATGCAATTTTTTCAAGGTAAGAAGGATTGAATTTTATGGAAGTTGCTTTTCTGTGGCTGGCAAGATACCGGTTTCCATAAAAGGTATTCATTCCTTCATCCATCCAGGGGTACTCACGCTCATTGGACGTTAATATGCCATAGAACCAGTTGTGCCCCACTTCATGAACGATGATGCGTTCTGTTAACTGCTGGCTTTTGGGCGCAAACAGAACAGCAATAGTAGGGTATTCCATCCCACCCTTCATGGCAGGCGGGCCTTCAGCAATGCTTAACGTAGTAAACGGATATTCGCCTACGGAGGCCGAATAAAAGCGAAGCGCATTCTTCGCATATCCTATACTGTTATTCCAGTTCTTTTTGGAGGCTGGTGTAAAAAAAGCATACACATCAATTATTTTTCCGGAAGCCAAAAAGCAGGTGTCATGCTGTACAATGAAACGCTTATCGGCGAACCATGCAAAATCATGCACATTGTTCTGTTGGTAATGAAGCGTTTTGGTGACGGCGGATGAATGAGGAAAAACCTGGCGGATGGTTTTATAGGAACCTCCTTTTGCTCTTTTCCTGTGCCGGGTTTCTTTCCATGAGTAAGAAGCACGCGTTTTAAGCCATTCTTTTTCACTTTCATTTTGCAATGCTCCTGTTGCGGCCACCACGTAGTTTTCAGGAAGGGTAATCATTACATCAAAATTTCCCGTTTCGCTGTAAAACTCCCCCTGTTGCAGGTAAGGCATGGGATGCCAGCCTTTGCGATCATACACTGCGGGCTTAGGATACCACTGTGTTATTTGGTACGATTGTCCCACATGCCCGCCCCTTGAAAAGTTATGCGGCAGTTTAACATGAAAGGGAGTAGTGATCAGCATTTGTTGTCCGGGCAAAAGCGCCAAAGGCAGCATTACTTTTATTATGTCCAGGTGATTGGGGTGATCCTCTGTATCTGCCCGCACATCATTTATCCTGAAATCGAGCTGGTTAATATATCCTTTCTCATCAGGAGAGGAAAAATAAAATTTTGTATCCCCGTTTTCAAGCATCTGGTCGCTAAAAGCCGTTCTGTCGGTTTTATAGGCGTTGGGCCACAAATGAAACCAGATATACTGTAATGTATCGGGTGAATGATTGGTATAATTTATTTTTATAAAACCATCTAATGTGTGCTCCACGTCATTGAGCGATACATTGATGGTATAATCCACCCGCTGCTGCCAGTATGCTTCCTGTGCAGTAGTTTTTATAACCAGGCAATGAAAGACTAATATAAAAAATGCATACCTCATTTGCCCTTTCCTTTCAGTATAATTTGTAATGTATGCAGGAGAATCTTAAAATTAAGCGAAAGGGAAATGTTTTCGATATACACCAGCTCATACTGCATGCGTTCGATCATTTGATCTACATTTTCGGCATAGCCGAATTTTACCATGCCCCAACTGGTGATACCGGGTTTTACTTTTAGTAAATATTTAAAATAAGGTGTTTTTGCATTGATCTGGTCAATATAGAACTGTCTTTCGGGGCGTGGACCTACAAGGCTCATTTCACCCTTTATTACATTCCAGAACTGCGGCAATTCGTCGATGCGCCATTTGCGCATGGTTTTTCCCCAGGGGGTAGTACGCGGGTCGCCATGGGAGGACAGCGCGGGGCCATCCTTTTCCGCATTTGCGTACATTGAACGGAACTTGTACATAAAAAAAGGCCTGCCTTTATAACCGATTCTTTGCTGTGTAAAAATAACAGGTCCTGCCGACGAAAATTTTACCCTTATGGCGGCATACAACAACAGCGGAGATAATAATATTAACCCGGCCAAAGAAAGCAGCACATCTGCCAACCTGATAAAATACAATTGCCACTCGGGCATCAACCCTGTTTTAATATCAATCAGCGGGGCATCCAGCACATTTTTTGTGCGTACGGAACCGGCAAGAATATCAAGATTGTTCGGTGCGATCTTTATTTCTATGTCTTTTTCACTTATGCGGTTAATGATAGACGTTACTTCGTCAGGGAATGAGTTCTCTACGGCAATGATCACCTGGTCGGGGCTGGTGGCTTCCAGTATTTTTTCGAGGTTATCAATACTGCCGAGGCAGGGAAGATGCTGGTGTAATCCATTGGGGGATGCATGGGTAGTGATAAATCCATTGAATTTGTATCCCAGCAACGATTGATTTTTTTTGATCTCCTTAAACAGGTGAATAGCTGTCGGGTTATTACCCACTATTACTGTATTGAACCATATACTTCCATTCTTCAGTTGTCGTTTGGCCATATTCAGCAACAGCATTCTTCCCGTCCATATT
>CAMPJQ010000274.1 GCA_946886925.1 uncultured Terrimonas sp. | reverse complement strand
GGCAGGTAAGCAGCCACCAGGTTGGGCGCGTAGTGCATCGGTGCATCGGCGCTTGTAATTCTGCGAACAGGTGCATCTAAGTAATCAAATGCTTCTTTTTGTATGCGGTATGCCAGTTCGGACGATACGGAAGCGAATGGCCACTGTTCTTCCACAATTACCAGCCGGTTGGTTTTTTTTACCGATTCAAAAACGGTATGCCAGTCTAACGGACGAATGGTGCGAAGATCAATTACTTCCGCACTGATATTTTCTTTTGCCAGTTCCTCAGCGGCGCCCAATGCTATCTTCATCATTTTGTTAAAGGAAACAATGGTAACATCTGTTCCTGCGCGCTTTATATCGGCCTTGCCAATGGGTATCAGGTATTCTTCTTCCGGAACTTCTCCTTTTTCGCCATACATAACCTCACTTTCCATAAAAATAACAGGGTCATCATCCCGTATAGCGCTCTTCAGCAGCCCTTTGGCATCATAAGGGTTTGAAACAGAAATCACTTTTAGTCCTGGTATGTTGGCATAGAGGCTTTCAAATGCAGTGGAGTGCTGGGCACCCAACTGACCAGCGGAACCATTGGGCCCGCGAAAAACAATAGGGCAACCTACCTGTCCGCCACTCATGGCCAACATTTTGGAAGCCGTATTTAAAATCTGGTCAAGCGGTAACACCGCAAAATTCCAGGTCATATATTCCACAATCGGGCGAAGTCCGTTTTGTGCTGCACCTACAGCCACGCCTGTAAAGCCCAGTTCAGAAATTGGGGTATCAATAACTCTTTTGGGACCAAATTCATCGAGCATGCCCTGACTTACTTTATAAGCTCCATTGTATTCTGCTACTTCTTCTCCCATTAAAAAAACTCTTTCATCACGACGCATTTCTTCGTTCATCGCCTCCCGTAAAGCTTCACGAAATTGTATAACACGGTTTGCCATCTTATTTTCTTGGTTTGAGGAGAGCAAAAATATTGGTTGTGGGGCAGATAACCAAAAGGATGTAAAACTTGCGGGGTATCAGGTATGAGGTTTCATCCATTAGATTCGGTTACAATGTTCCAGGTTACAGGATGTTTTACCCGCCTAACGAAGAATGGGAATTACTTCTTCCGCTTCTTTTGCATTTATTTCTATTACTTTTGGGCAGAAACAAATCTAAAAATGCTCAAACGGGAACGACAGGCTTTTATCCTTCACCAGGTTAATATTCACAATAAAGTGCTTTCTTCAGGGCTAAGTGAAGAAATGAAAGTATCGGAAGATACTATTCGCCGCGACCTCCAGGAATTATCCGATGAAGGCAAAATAATCAAAGTACATGGCGGTGCCTTATCCTGCTCTTTCAGTCATGTGGGTTATCCTTCAGAAAAGATATATTCTCATACGCATAAAAAAATTATTGCTACCAAAGCGCTTAGTCTTATACAGGACGGGATGTTCATATTAACTACGGGTGGAACCACCATTGTAGAGCTGGCGAGGATATTACCATTGCAGTTGAGAGCTACTTTTGTATCGTGCAGCATACCTGCCGTACTCGAATATTCCAATCACCCCAATATTGATGTAATTGTTGTTGGCGATAAACTCTCCAAGAATTCAAAAATTACAGTTGGGGGAGATGCCATTGCTACTATTCGCCAGATCAAAGCAGACATTTGCCTGCTGGGTGTTAACTCTATTGATATTGAACACGGTATTACAGACAGCGACTGGGAAGTGGTACAAATTAAAAAAGCCATGATCGAGTCTGCTAAAAAAACGGTTTGCCTTACCATTTCCGAAAAGGTAAATACAGTTCAGCCCTTAAGGGTTTGCGGTTTGCACCAGATTGATATACTGGCTACAGAATTACCCCCCGAAAATCCGCTTTTACAACCTTATATTAATGCAGGAATACAGGTGTTGTGAGAGATTTGAAATTTGAAATTTAAGATTTGAAATGAAATATTTTTTGCTCTTCATTTCCTTGTTTTTTTATTCAGTCATTTATTCACAAACTTCCATTAAGGGTAAAAATATATTTAAGCATATTCAATACTTGTCGTCCGATGCATTGCAGGGCCGCTGGCCCGGAACGAAGGAAGACAGCCTGGCCGGGCAATACATCAAAACTGCATTTTCAAAATCGGGAGTAAAGCCCCTCCTTCAGCAATACGATCAGCCATTTGAAATCATCGCTAAACTGGATGCCCCGGCAGGCAGTAATTTTATCAGTGCCGGAAGCGAAGAGCGCCTCGTATTCAATGAACAGTACAGCATTTTTCCCTTTTCAGGTTCCGCTGCCTTAGAGGCACCTGTATTATTTTCAGGTGACAACGTTGTTACATTTGATGCGCAACAGCATTTAAAACCATGCTGGATAGTGCTCTGGCGTCATAAAGCAGCAATTCGTGCAACAGACAGCTTATCGGATTATACTTTAAGCGTAAAAGCAATGCATCGCGGTGCGGCCGGTGTAATACTCATTTCACCCGATAGTGTGGATAGCAAAGACGTGCTGGTACGACTGCGACCAAGAAAGGATAAACCTATAGGCATTCCCGTTATACAGTTTACGCGAACTGCATGGCAGCAAATACAGGAGAAATTATTTACGCGAACAATTGCTGATGATACGAACTATTATTTGTCTGCTAAGCCTTTATCGGCTTCGGTAAATATCGAACCGCAAAAAGTGCTGGCAAAAAACATAGTGGGGATAATAAAAGGCAGCGATCCGCAACTACAAAATGAATATATTGTGCTTGGCGCCCATTACGATCATTTGGGGCATGGTGGATTTGGTACCGGTTCTTTGCAACCCGATACAACTGCGGTCCATAATGGCGCAGACGACAATGCCTCGGGTACGTCCGCATTGCTGGAAATAGCAAAGGCTTTGCAACGCAATAGAAAACATTTGAAACGCAGCGTAATTCTGGTCGCTTTTGCGGCGGAAGAGGAAGGTCTGCTGGGCTCGCAATATTTTGCAGCACATCTTCCTGTACCACAATCTGCCATTAAAATAATGCTCAATATGGATATGGTAGGACGACTGAATGCCGAAAATCAATTGTATATGGGCGGAGCCGGCACTTTTCCGGGCGGAGTGGATTTTATGAAAGCGCTTGGCAAAGGTTCAGGACTAAATTTAGTAGTACATGCAGGAGGTGTAGGAGGTTCGGATCATGTTTCTTTTTTCCGAAAAGGTATATCGTGCATAGGATTACATACAGGTGGGCATCCGCAATATCATACACCCGCGGATGATGCGGTATTCATTAATATTGCAGGAATTGAAAAAGTGGCGCGCTATATTTATAGTGCTGTATACGCGCTTTCAATACGTGAAGGAGAATGGAAATTTATTAAACAGGAATAGGAAACAAAAGCCCGAAGCGTGAAATCTGAAAATCGAAGAAATACAAAAGAACCAAATCACAAATCTCAAGAACCAAACCTGTCCGTCGTGGCGGATAAAAATTAAAATTTCAAAGTCCGAAGCGAATATTCCAACGATAAACTACAAATCATAAACCACAAACCAATCCTATTTCCCTCCAACAGCCTCATCCACGGAGGCTTTAAATTGAGTGTACATTTCTTTTCCCTGATCTCCCGACTGTGGTTTTACAAATAAAATGGCAGCATAATTATTTTTGCGATCAATATAGGGCCAGGTGCCCACAAAGGAAGGGCTGCTTATTACTGTGCCTTTACCTTCAGCATTTTCCTCCATTAGCCAGGCGCCGAAACCATAATGCAAACCTTCTGTTCCTTTTGGGGTATACTTAACCGGCAGATTGGCGAATTGTGCTTTTTCCATTTCTTCAATAGCTTTTTCACTCATGATCCGTTTGCCTTCAAACATTCCGTTGTTTAACAGCATTACCAAAAAGTTTATATAATCATTGGCAGTAGATTGAGCTCCTGTTGAAGGATTTACATATAAGTTGTCGTAGTTAAAAAAAGTAGTGGCTCTCATTTTTAAAGGGCGAAGCAGTTTTTCCTGCACTACGCGGTCAAAGGTTTTGCGGCTCACCACTTCCAGCATACGCCCCGCTATATTCATTCCTACATTGCTGTAAAAGAATTCAGTTTGGGGATTGGTTACAATTTCTCTTTTTGTTGCAAAATAATCAACCTCTTCTTCCAGCGATTCAAATTTTGATTTGGGTAGCAACTTGCCCAAACCACCTTTTTCGGCTTCCAAACCGGTGGTATGTGTAAGACAATGTCTTAAGTTGATATATCCTTTCATGTACTTAGCCAGAATGGGAATTAACTTACCGGCTTTGGTATCTAATGTAATTTTGCCTTCTTCCGCATAAATCATAGAAACAGCGGCAACAAGCCATTGGCCGCTGGCGCCAATTGCTACCTGCGTTTTTGCATTAAAATCTTCTCCAATTTCTTTTTTATAAACGATTTTTCCATCTTTCCAAACCAGTGCCACAACCTGCTTGCCTAAAGCTTTCTCGTTTTTTTGTAGCATATCATCCACACTTGAAAAATTGTATTGTCCCATAACTGGCTGTAAGAATAGCAGGAAAGCTCCTAATAAGCTGAAATACAGGCAGGTTGGTATAACTTTATATGACATAATTTCTGTCTTTTATTTTTGGATTGTGTTTTGTGCAACAGAGGTTAAAGTTATTTGAAAACGAATAAAGGAAAACTTAAAATATGAACTTAAATAATTTCACCATTAAAGCACAGGAGGCGATGGCCAAATCGCAGCAAATTGCTTTCAATGATAAAAATGCAAATATTGAAACAGAGCATTTGCTCAAAGCCCTGCTCAGTGATGATGATTCACCCATTGAATTTTTGCTGAAAAAAAATAATGTAAATGTTCCTTTTCTGGAAAGCAAATTAAACGAGAGCATTAACAAATTACCCAAAGTACAGGGTGGAGAGCCGGCCCAGGT
>CAMPJQ010000273.1 GCA_946886925.1 uncultured Terrimonas sp. | reverse complement strand
AAATGTCTGCTGAAAAAAACAATGCATTTGATGAAACGCAACTGAGTATGATCGGCATCTATGGCTCCTGGGCCGCCGGTTTAACACAAAATAAGCTGCCTGCTTTTTCGTTCCGCAAAAAGGAATGGAAGAATATTGACGACTGGAGAAAAGCTGCACGTACGCGGTTAAAGGAGCGGTTGGCCATTCCTGTTATTGAAGGCACACCTGCTGTGAATGTAAAAAAGCAGTATGAATATGATGGTTTGTATATTGAGGAAATAAGCTGGCAATTGCCTTATGGCAGGCCAACAGAAGCCATAATATTAAAACCCCTGAACCAAAAAGGGCGCCTGCCGGGTATCCTGGCGTTTCATGACCATGGCGGCAATAAATATTTTGGTACCCGTAAAATAACCCGAACCTCCGATGAACGCCATCCCTTAGACCTTGCGCACCAGGAGGAATCCTATGAAGGCACGGCCTGGGCCAATGAGGTGGCCAAAAGAGGCTATGTGGTAATGGTATCGGATGCCTTTCCTTTTGCCAGTCGCAGGGTAATGCTGCAGGATGTGCCTGAGCGGTTGCGCAATGGGTTAAATGACAATGATCCGGAAAAGCCTGAAAACATAGAAGCGTATAATAAATGGGCGGCGGAGCATGAGCATATCATGGCCAAATCCTTATTCAGCGCAGGCACTACCTGGCCGGGTGTATTTTTTGCAGAAGATCAAAAGGCACTGGATGTATTGTGTGCACGAAAAGATGTGGATGCCAGTCGCATTGGCTGTGGCGGGTTATCGGGTGGCGGCATGCGTACTGTATTCATGGGCGGATTGGATGAAAGAATCAAATGCGCGGTTTGTGTGGGCTTTATGACTACCTGGAAAGATTTTCTGCTTCACAAATCATTTACCCATACCTGGATGACTTATGTACCCCTCCTGCCCAATGAACTCGATTTCCCTGAAATACTGGGCTTGAGGACGCCGCTTCCCACCATGGTTTTAAACGACAATGAAGATGAGCTGTACACGCTACCTGAAATGAAAAGAGCGGATGAAATATTGCAGCAGGTGTATAAGAAAGCAGGTGTGCCAGACCGTTATAAATGTGCTTATTATCCCGGTCCGCATAAATTTGATAAACAGATGCAGGGAGATGCTTTTGACTGGTTCGACCGCTGGCTGAAAGGGTGAGTGGTATTTTCAGTTGCGTTCGTGTGTAAAATCCTTATCAATACACACAAAGATGAAATGGAACTGTGTCAAACAAACCCGAAACAACCTTTTCGCCAGTGGTAGGAAATAGAGATTTAAGCCTGCAATTTCCCGGTATCTTTCTAAAAAGCTTTTCCGGTTTGTTTAAAGCCGGGTTTTCATCTATATTTATCAGGCTGCATTCAATTAAAATTAATGTTAGAATGGATATAAAAACTTTCAACTCCCCCCGGCAATTGGGCCAGGCCGCCGGTAAAGACGCTGCAGTGCTTATTCGCGAAACAATTGAAAAAAACGGTGGCGCCAATATCATTCTTGCCACAGGCGCCAGCCAGTTTGAAACCCTTAATCAATTGATAGCAGAGAAAAGTATTGACTGGAGCAAGGTGGTCATGTTTCATCTTGATGAGTATATCGGGCTACCGGTAACGCATAACGCCAGTTTCAGAAAATATTTGCAGGAAAGATTCCTGGCTAAAGTGACACCGCTCAAAGCCGCATACCTGGTGAATGGTGAAACAGATCCTGTAGCCGAATGTGCACGCCTTGGCGAACTGATCAAAAGGCATCCTGTTGATGTGGCGCTTGTGGGCATTGGCGAAAACGGGCACCTTGCTTTCAATGATCCGCCTGCCGATTTTGAAACAGTGGAACCATATATTATTGTTGAATTAGATGAACTGTGCCGCAAACAACAAATGGGAGAGGGGTGGTTCCCGTCTGTTGAAGATGTACCCCGCAAAGCCATCAGCATGTCGGTAAGGCAGATATTAAAATCAAAGCATATTATTTGTTCGGTGCCCGACGGCCGCAAAGCCACTGCTGTAAGAAATACCGTGGAACAAAAACCAAGTAATATATACCCGGCAAGCATATTGCAAACGCATGCTGGCTGTACTTTATATTTAGACAGGATGTCGGCAGCATTTCTTTCCAACAGCAATTAACCCTTTTTAAAGATTGTTACTATTTACATCATGAGCACTGCCATAACCAAAACCGTAGATGTTAGCCATTTAACCAAACGCGATACCGTTATTTCCATATTGATCATCGGGCTGCTGTTCTTTATTTTCGGATTTGTTTCCTGGATCAACGCTATCCTTATTCCTTATTTTAAAATAGCCTGTGAGCTCACGAACTTTGAATCTTACCTTGTTGCATTTGCGTTTTATATTTCTTACTTAATAATGTCGGTCCCGTCATCCTTCCTGTTAAAAAGAATAGGATTTAAGAAGGGGATCATGGTGGGGTTTTGGGTAATGGCGGCAGGAGCGTTTATTTTTTTGCCGGCGGCAATGAGCAGAACCTATGAAATATTTCTTATTGGATTGTTTACCATTGGTACAGGGCTTTCCATTCTTCAAACAGCAGCCAACCCCTATATTACTGTTTTAGGTCCTAAAGAAAGCGCGGCGCAACGCATCAGCATTATGGGTATTTGCAATAAGGGCGCTGGTATTTTGGCCCCACTGCTGTTTGCCGCGGTAGTATTAAAAGCCACGGATACGGAATTGTTCAATGCCATAGGCACAATGGGTGAAGCGGAAAAAAATGCCGCTTTGGATGAGCTCATCAGGCGGGTAATTGTTCCTTATGCCTGCGTGGGCATAGTATTACTGGCCCTGGGACTCGTGGTACGTTATTCGCCATTACCGGAAATCAATACGGAGCAGGAAAGTACAGCAGTGGCTGCTGCTAATGCCGGTAAAAAAAGCATATTTCAATTTCCATACCTCATTCTTGGTGCAGTGGCCATTTTTTTGCACGTGGGCACACAGGTTATCGCTATTGATACCATCATCGGCTATGCCAATTCCATGCATATTAATTTGCTGGAAGCCAAAGTTTTTCCTTCCTATACTTTATTTGCTACCATTTGTGGCTATATACTGGGCATTATTTGCATTCCCAAATACATCAGCCAGGTTACGGTGCTGAAATTGTGCACTCTGCTGGGACTAAGTTTAACATTGCTCATCATTTTTGTAAATGGTCAAATTACGATGCTGGGGCATACGGCCGATGTTTCCATATGGTTTGTAGTGTTGCTTGGTTTGGCCAATTCCCTGGTATGGGCGGGTATATGGCCGCTGGCATTAGATGGACTGGGAAGGTTTACAAAGCTGGGCGCTTCGGTACTCATCATGGGCTTGTGCGGAAATGCCATTCTGCCGCTTTTTTATGGATGGATGGCCGATGTTTACGATGTACGTACAGCTTACTGGGTATTGTTTCCCTGCTATTTGTATCTTGTGTTTTATGCTTTTTACGGGCATCGTATAAAAAGATGGTCATTATAAAAAACTCTGCTATTTTCTAAATATTAAAACCGGGTCATGCAAGGGTTGAAAATATACAACGGTAAAATAATAACCCCCGGGGGAATTATCAATAATGGTTCGGTATTGATTACAGGAGATACGATCACTGCTGTTAATGAAAATAACATAGATGAAGAAAATGTTATTGCCATAGATGCGAAGGGTTTATATGTTTCACCAGGGTTTATTGATATACATGTGCATGGCGGCGGTGGTCACGACTTTATGGATAACAGTGTGGAAGCCTTTTTGGCTATTGCTGAAACACACGCCCGCTATGGAACCACCGCCATGTGGCCAACCAGTCTTACCAGCAATAAGGAAGGTATTCTTAAAACACTGGATACCTATGAAGCGGCAAAAGATAAAAATATCAATGGCGCGCAGTTTATGGGGATGCACCTTGAAGGTCCTTATTTTGCCATGAACCAGCGGGGTGCACAGGATCCCCGATATATACGTAATCCCGACCCGGCAGAATATAAAGAAATTCTTGCCCGTTCGTCTTCCATTAAAAGATGGAGTGCGGCGCCCGAATTAAAAGGCGCCATCGAATTTGGAAGATATATCCAAACCAAAGATATACTGCCTGCCATGGCGCATACCGATGCCATATATGAGGAGGCATATGAAGCGTTTAAAGCGGGTTATTCGCTGGCTACGCACTTGTACTCTGCCATGTCGGGCGTTACCAGGCGCAATGCTTTTCGCTATGCAGGCGTAATTGAAGCTGCTTTTCTTACCGATGATATGGATGTGGAGATCATTGCAGATGGTGTTCACCTGCCTGCACCCTTACTGAAGCTGGTATATAAAATTAAAGGTGCCGGCCGAACGGCTTTAATTACGGATGCTATGCGTGCTGCGGGTATGCCTGAGGGTGAGAGCGTGCTGGGCAATATTAATGATGGCATAAAAGTAATTGTGGAAGATGGGGTAGCAAAGTTGCCCGACCGCACTTCATTTGCAGGCAGTGTGGCAACAGCCGACCGCCTGGTGAGAACGATGATCAACATGGCGGAACTGCCCATGGAAAAAGCTATACAAATGATTACGGCCACCCCTGCACGGATCATGGGCTTACAGGATAGCAAAGGAACGCTGGAGGCTGGTAAAGACGCCGATATCGTTTTGTTTGATAAGGATATACGCATTGAAACGACAATTATAAAAGGAAGGGTGGTGTACCAGCGTAAATAGCAAAAATGGGCAGTATAAAATTTACATGGAGGTACAGGATGCAGGTTAAGCGGTTTTTATGTATTTTGTAGCATATATTATCCCCTGAGATAGTTCGTATAAATTTCACCCCTTCCCGAATGAATAAAGTAAAATCTGTTTTTATTTTTTTATTGATTGCTGCAACTTTCAATTGTAAAAATATAAAT
>CAMPJQ010000272.1 GCA_946886925.1 uncultured Terrimonas sp. | reverse complement strand
GATTATTCCATCCAAAATAAAGCCGAGTGTTAACAACATATTATATGTAGACGAAGGCGATAGTATTAGTTTTAAAGTACAGTGCGAAAATGGAAACTTTCCTATTGAAAATATTACGATGACCAGCAATTATCCGCTTAAAACCATTGGAACCGTAACCAAATGCGGCGATGATTTTAAATGGTCGCCTCCGTTTGGCTTCGTTAAACCATCCGACAAGGAGAAGCAAAGAGATGTGATTGTTAATTTTGTGGGTGTTAACAAGTTTAATGTTCGGGATACAGCAACCATACGGATCGTAGTAAAAGAAAATATCAATTACCCGCAAAAGGTACTTGAATACAACGAAGTAGTAAGAAGTATCCAGGCCTATTCTAACCGGCTGAAAGCCACTTTTATGGAGTTGGATAAACAGATAAGATCAACACGGGGAACCCGCACGACCTTTGATCTCACCTCAGCGGCTTCTTCGCTGGGAGGAACCGTATTTTCATCTTTACCAACAGACGGACAAAAAACGGCCGGTAAAATATTACCCAGCGTTGGTGTAGCCATGGTGCCCGTAAAAGAATCGGTATCACCTGTTAAAAAAGAGGAACAAAATTCTGCAACCCTTGTACGTAACAGCATTAAACGCTTAGATTACCTGCTCCAGAATAATGTGCTGGTAGGAGAAAAAGATCCTGAGCTGCTTAATAAAAGCCAAAAATTAAGGGATGAACTGAAACAGATACAATTACAATTGATAGAAGTTCCTGTAGTTGAATTTGGCGATTCACCTGAAGAACTGGATAAGTATTTCAACAATCCTAAAGTAGCAAAGAAATACCGCATGAAAAAATCATGATAACCACCTGACAATAAAATCCGAAACTATAGTTCTTAAATCCGAAAAATACAAGCTCCCCCATGTAGAGGATGGAGGGCCGGTACTACTGATTTTATATAAGTTATATTATGCGGTCCGGACTTGCAAGGAACAGATTCTTACTGGTCAACCAACAAACTAATTCATCTTTACCTCCAACATTCTTGGCCATAATTTTCCCGTAACAAATAGCCGGTTAGCTGCCGAATCCCATGCAATGCCATTCAGTACGGCGCCTTCCTGCACTGCTTCTTTATCGTAATTAATATTCGCAAATCTTTTAAGCGCGTCCGTAAAATCAAGTAAACCCGATACCAGGCCTGACGAAGGATCTATTTTCAGGACATAATTGGTTTCCCACTGATTCGCATATACATACCCGTTAATGTATTCCAGCTCATTGAGATTGTTAACGGGACCAAGGTGATTGTGCACAGATACGATCTTCATTAATTTAAAATCACCCGGACGAACGAAATATAATTTATCTGTCCCATCGCTTATGATTAAATTGACATTATCGTGAGTAATTCCCCATCCTTCCCTGTTCCAGTATATTGTACGAACCTGTTTCATGTTTTTAAGACTATACACCAGTACAAGATGATCCTCCCAGGTTAACTGATAAAGAGTGTCATTTAAAACAGTTATGCCTTCTCCAAACAAATCGGGATCCAAATCAATCTTCTTTTGAACAACTCCTGTTTTATAATCCACTTTTCGCAGGGTAGACGCTTTTTTTTGCCCGGTGCCCTCGTACATTTGATTGTTATAGAATACAAGCCCCTGGGTAAACGCCGCGGTATCATGCGGGTAAATGTTCTGCACCGAGTAACCAACCGGGGAAGGAGCAGGAATATTATTTGCAGGAATATCAGTTTCTGAACCAGGCGAACGCTCATTGTTATTGCAGGACCAAAGTAAAAATATACAACAACCGCAAACGAATACATTTTTTATCATATCATAACCAATTGCTGCAAAAATAAAGTTTTGAGCATGATGTATGCTTGTTAAACAATATTTTTAACCGGTAATTATCAGCCGGTCATCGAAAACTACAACTGTGGGTTAGCCGGTTCGTAAATTTTAGATTACTTTGCTCCTGTAATAAGGTTCCAAACACAGGCTAAGCCTGATCCAATTCCTCCTGATCTCCAGTTTATCTGTTTATCCTCTGCAAAAACTGAAATTGCGTTGCCCTGCCATTGCTGTTCCGGCAACTGCCTTAAATTTAATATCACATTGAAAAGCTGATTATAAAATCAGCCAATGAAATTTTTTCTGCTCCTCAGCATACTCTGCTGTACTTCTGTGTGGACTGCTGCACAGCGCAACTGTGCAACAAACGAATATTGGCAAAGCCAACTGAATAGTAATGCGGCTTTGCGGATGCGGTATACCCAACTCGAAAACCGTGCGAAAATGCGTTCCACGATATCAAAAAAAGAGCAGGGCAGCGATGTTACGGATGTACCCCTTATTACTGTACCGGTTGTAATACATGTATTGTATAACAACGAAGAACAAAATATCAGCAATGCGCAAATACAATCACAGCTCAGTATACTGAACAAAGATTTCAGGAAGCTGAATGATGATACGGCCGGGATACCGGCATTTTTTGCTCCTTTAGCCGCCGATTGCAAGGTTCAATTTGAACTGGCAAAGTCTGATCCTGAAGGACACGCTACTACCGGGATCATCAGAAAAAAAACAGATCGCCTTTACTGGCAGCAGGATGATAAAATGAAATTTTCTGCCTCGGGCGGCAACGATGCCTGGGACAGCCGTTATTATCTTAATATTTGGGTGTGTAATCTCACCAAAAGTTTACTGGGTTATTCTACTTTCCCGGGCGCGTCGCCCGAAAAAGACGGCGTTGTAATCCGTACAGATGTATTTGGCGCAACAGGTAACAACAGCTCGGCCTATAACAAAGGCCGAACAACCACACACGAGGTGGGACACTGGCTGAACCTCAAACACCTTTGGGGAGATACAGACTGCGGGAGCGATGATGTTGAAGACACACCGCCTCAGAAAACATTCAACAGCGGCTGTTCTTCGTTTCCCGGGATTTCTGAAAACGGGTGCAACCCAAGCCCGGGCGGCGACATGTTTATGAACTTTATGGATTTTTCGGATGATGCCTGTCTGCATATGTTTACCTATGGACAACGGAAAAGGATACACGATCTGTTTGCCGTATCCGGAACGAGGGAAACCATCCTTTATTCCACCGCCCTGGATGAGCCCTGGAATCCCAGCCCTTCACCGCAACAGCAGATCAATACGGTAGCCGATTCGCGTCTGGCTATATTTCCTAACCCCGCATCAACGAAGCTTACCCTGCGGTTCAACAACGAAAAGCTGCTTACGCCGAAAACATATTATATATACAACATCACGGGGAGGCTGGTACAGGAAGGAAAAAATACAGCGGGAGCGGTTCCTATTAATGCTTTGCCGGAAGGGGTATACCTGATAAAAATACAACACGGGGAACAGGTGCTGATGGCAAAATTTATAAAAGAGTAGCAGATTCCCTGATTCAAACGGGCGATGAATATTTTATTGTACAATGGGTATGAATATACGAATAGTGTCTTTGGCGCCACTTGCATTTTCATCAACATAAATCAAGTCAGTACCATCTCTGCTTTTTCTTTCCAATGTTTTTCTTACAGAAGATAAAACTGCTTTTTTCTCAGCCGGTGATTGTTTTTCTTTCAAAGAAACTCTGGACGAATCCTTATCCTTTTTGCCTGATCCGGACCTGGCAGATTTTTCTTTTTCAACGGTTACGGATTTATCTTCTTTTTTTATAACCAACGACCCGGCATTTTTTTCTGCAGCAGCCAATCCAGCCGTATCAGCCTTTTTTTCTGTTTCAGATTTTGCAGTTTTATCTTCATTGGTATTTTTCTCATCAGCCGGTTTTATAACAAAAGGAAGATACTTTGTCTCTTCATTATTATCTGTACTTTTTTCTATTCCGGTTTTTTCCGGAGATGTTGTTTTAGAATTATCTTTTTTCCCAATTTCTTTTACTACAAAACGTTCGGATTCTTTTAATGGTGCAGTTACTACACTATCTTCCTTTTTTTCTGTTCCGGGTCCTGAAGATTTTTCAGTTTTTGCATTCGCCGGTTCGTGAATCTCTTTTACCACAAATGGTTCATATTTTTTTCCTGCGCTGGCTATTACAGCACTTGCGGACTTTTCCTCTGCACCTGCTTTAGACGATTTTTCCGTTTGCGCCGCATTGGTTTTCTCAATTTCCTTTACCACAAACGGCGCAGTTTCCTTTTCCACGGCTATTGCCGCAGTGGGCTTTGTTTCCGCTGGTGATTCTGTTACAGATTGTAGCGGAGTACTTTTATCTTCCTCTTTATTTTTATTTTTATCTCCGTTAACACCCGTTTGTGCCAGAGGTACACTGGCATGTAAAGTTTTTGCAGAGTCATCATTTACAACAATAGCAGGAGCCGTTTCTTTTTCAACGATTACAAGTTGCTGCCGTATGGTGGGATCATTTACCACATCGGCAAGCATGGATGAAAACGGATCATTACTGATTGCTCCCGTAAGCACAACATCGCTGCTTTCTTTTATCTGAGGACGGTGCTCAACCACAGTTCCTTTGATTCCGTCTTTTTGTTTAAGATTAAGCAACTGTACGCCTTCCCCATCCTTAGCTTTCAACACAAATCCAAGATCTGCTTCGCTGATGGTGCAATTGAAGCGCCACTCCGGTTCCTTTTTTCCTGGAAAACCAATTATTATTTCGTGTGTATTTTTTTCGAGCCCGGGAATGACGAGGTAACCGTTTCCCGAAGAGTTGAAGATTCGTGAACCTGTGCGTACATAAAATTCCTCCTGATTCTCGGATTGGATGTATATATAATATTGCTGCTGGCTAAAAACAATTTTAACCAATAAACAGATAAGGAAAATAAAAACCAGTTTCCGCAGTACTTTCATTAATCTTATAAATTTTTCTTACTTCAGCACGGTTTGCATGTCTTTAAACCCTAACAA
>CAMPJQ010000271.1 GCA_946886925.1 uncultured Terrimonas sp. | reverse complement strand
ATATAATACTGGGTTGTGTACTTGTGGCAGGTTCCACCTCGTGTAAAAAATGGCTTGACGTTAACACAGACCCCGATAACCCGAACAATCAAAGCGTATTGATCCAAAACAGGCTGCCCTGGATTGAACATTTTTATATGTACTCGGCAGGCGTTGCCAATTACCGTACTTCTTTACAGGCCGGCGTTTTTTACAGCACGAATGGCAATGGCAATACGCTCAGCACAACATGGACGCCCTCTGCCGGAAACTCTACAACCCCCTATCAAACCTGGTTTGTGGCAGTTTCTTCCAATGTGATTGATATGTACAATACTGCTCAAAAGCAGGGTGCTTATCATTATATGGCTGCTGCTAATGTATTCCATGCGTTGGGCTTTATGCAAATGCTGGATCTTTATGGTGAAATGCCTTACACAGAAGCCGCCACAGGAAATCCGAGCCCCAAACCCGATGACGGCAAGACCATTTTCAACGGGTGTATGGATAAATTGAACGAAGCCATCAGTCTTTTCGATATGGCACAGGAAGCCGGGGCGCCTGCACTTTCTGTAGGCGATTATGTGAATAACGGCGATGTAAGCAAATGGTTAAAATTATGCTGGGGATTGAAAGCGAGGTACATGCTGAAGCTGTCAAAAAAATCGGATTTATATAATGCAGATTCTATTCTTTACTGTTTGTCGAAAGGTCCACAGTCTAATGCCGACAATACAGTAGTACCATGCTTTAACAACAGTACTGTAACCGACTTTTTATTAGGCGATCCTGTTGTAACAAATGGCAACTTTAATTATGCGGCTTATGGCAGTACCCAGCGTATTTCCCAATATTACTACGATCTGTTGACGAATCTGCGTGGCTCCGGGGTAACAGATCCGAGGATGACTAAAATTGTACCTGCTTCCATGTCCAATGTTAAATTAGATGCCAGCGGAAGGGTGTCATCTTATACATGGAATCGTTCAATAGGGGTTGATTCTTACGGGCCGGCAACCCGGCTGATAAAAGGTGGGGGCGCAAGGTCTATTGCAACGGCAACTTATGCCGCTGCAAATACCGATATAAACTACACGATTGCCGATGGAACAGACCGGGCCAATTTTATTGCTGCGCAGGTTGCAGCCGGGCGAACCCACACGGTTAACGGGGATGTTGTAACGGTAACTTACCCGAAAGGATCCATATTTATAAATAGTAGTAATTATGTGCTTGCCGGCGATACAGCTTATGTAAATATGCGCAGCAGCGCGCTTGCTACATCAGGTATAGACGATCAGCCTTTAAATGATGTTAGCTGGTATCCTTCAGCAGCAGCATATGCTGCAGGCGTTGTAGGTTCTACAGGATCTTTCCAGGTTCGCCCTGTTTCCGACCAGGATATTTTGACTTATCATGAGATGTGTTTTATTAAGGCTGAAGTGTATATGAGAAAAGGAGATGCCGCCAATGCTTATACGGCATATACAGACGGTATCAGGGCACATCTCGACAGGATGCAGGCTGAGTTAACCGAATGGCAGGGTGGAGGCTATACCGCCACCAATCCCGATATGGCACCTATGGACGAGACTGCTATCAACGCTTATTTTACAAGTAGTGCGGTTTGCCAGGCTTCCGGTTCTTTAACGATGTCGGATATTATGCTGCAAAAATATATTGCCATGGGCTGCAGCATCGAGAACTGGAATGACATGCGCCGGTTTAACTTTAGCGCTGGTAATGTAGAAGGCTTTGGTGTTGTTTACCCGGGTTATCAACGCGGCGCTTTGTTTACAGGTGCAGCCCAGTTAACAGGTGGATCTCCAACGGATCTTCGTTACTGGATGCGCCGCTGGGCATTACCGCCGGTTTATGAAATACAATACAATTCTATAAATACACTTGCTTTGAATGCGCATGCTGCTGAACCGAACATCTGGAGTATGCCTGTTTGGTGGGATTGCGCAACAGATGATGAGTACTACGGATACCTTAAATAATAAATAATGCATATTGGTTTTGAGTTGTTATAAAGGCTGCCTTAAAGGGCGGCCTTTTTTTGTTGGGTCTTATTTGGAGCGTGTTCTACAAAAAATTTTTACCTTGAGCATTACTTACATCTGATGCATTATGGAACAGGAACAACTTACATTGGGTATTGGTACCCGGCTGCAACATACACAATATGGGGCCGGTGTTATTGCAGGCGTTAAATACGCTACCTATATCATTTCGTTTATCAACCACGGTATAAAAGAAATTGATAAAACTGATCCAAAGCTCGATGAGATCATCCCTGAAAATGTAACACTGGAAGTAGAAACAGTTTCCGACACGGAAAAATCGTTGCTTAAAATTTTGCGTTTGTGGGGTGATGTAACAGAGAAAGTGCCATTGGGCGACAGATGGACCGGAGGCACCATGCTGCTGCAACCCGCAGATACATCATTGAAGCCAAAAGAAATACCGGTAGAAATCTTCTTTCATAAAATTGTGATGCTGCGCGACAGGCTCCGGGTGCTGGAGCAACAGATCAATGCACATAAAAAGCTCAGTGACGAAGACAAAGTAAATCTGCAGCAATATATAACCCGCATTTACGGATCGCTAACTACATTTAATGTGCTTTTTAAAAATAAAGAGCAGTGGTTCATTGGCGAAAAAGGGGGTAAAGAGGAATGATCTGCAGGTAATTTTGTTACCGGCGTGTCTTTTATATTCCACTGTTATTGAATAGGAAACCTACGGGCACCTATGTGCCTGTAATCCTATGTGTTAAAAGAATACATGAACACATATACACCGTAGAAACATGCAATACAATAGAAAGGAATACATGAACACATAGGAATAGTAGAAACATAAGAATACGATAGAAAAGAATAAAAAATTATGTGCACCTATGTGCCTATGTTTCTATATGTCAAAAAGAATACCTGAACACGTAGAAACAGTAGAAGCATAGCAATACGATAGAAAAGAATAAAAACTATGTGTACCTGTGATCCTATGTTTTAAAGGGAATATATGAAACACATTTACATAACAGAAACACGGGCACAAGTTAAATGCATTGATAATAAAAATTAATTTTTGCAGCATGCAGCAATCTGCTCTTCTGGTATTTACTTTTTTGTTGTACAGTATAGCTGTTCATGCGCAAAGCCTTACAACAATACACCCAAAAGCAATAGTGGTAGATACACACAACGATGTGCTTTCTTCGGCCACAATGCATGGGCTGAATATTGAGAATGATCTCAGAGGCAAGACGCATTCTGATATTGCCCGTTTTAAAACAGGCGGCATAGACGTTCAGGTATTTTCTATTTTTTGCGATGAAACATTTGGAAAGGATACAGCATTTCAATTTGCCAACATCGAAATAGATTCACTATACGCTATCGTTAAGCGAAACCCCGGTAAAATGATGATGGTTACTTCGCCTGCGCAGTTGAAAAAGGCAGTGCGGCAAAAAAAGCTTGCGTGCATGATTGGTGTAGAAGGGGGTCATATGATAGAAGACAGGCTGGATTACCTGGATAGCCTGTACCAGCGTGGCGCCCGGTATCTGACCCTCACATGGAACAATTCCACGGCATGGGCAAGTTCGGCAAAAGATGAAAGTTCCTATAACGATCCCGATACTGAAATGTTTTCCGGAGAACTGAAACACAAAGGCCTTACTGATTTTGGCAATCAGGTAGTAAAGCGGATGAATGAAATGGGTATGATGATTGACCTCTCGCATGTGGGCGAGCAAACATTTTATGATGTAATGAAGATTACAACCAAACCTGTGCTGCTTTCGCACAGTAGTGTTTATGCCATTTGCCCGGTGTTCCGCAATCTTAAAGACGAACAAATAAAAGCAGTAGCTAAAAACGGAGGTGTGATACAGGTAAACTTTTATCCGGGCTTTTTAGACAGCAATTACCAGAAACGGCGCAGGGAAATTTTTCAGCGCCATAGGGCCGAACGCGATTCGCTGAAGCAGCTCAACTGGCAGTCGTATACCATTTCAGAATGGCTGGCTAAAAAATATGCCGGGGAAATGGAAGCTTTGCGCCCGCCATTGTCCCTGCTAATAGATCACATTGACTATATTGTAAAACTGGTGGGTGTAGATTACGTGGGTTTGGGCGCAGATATGGATGGCATTGAATCTCTGCCACAGGAATTAAAGGGGGTGGAAGATTTTCCCAAAATAACCAAAGCGCTTTTGGGCAGGGGATACAGCGAAAAAGATATTTTTAAAATATTAGGGGAGAATTTTATAAGAGTATTTAAAGCAAACAGCAATAATGTCCTGTAAAAAAAATGGTGCAAATATGACCTGATCTTTATCAGCATATCTGCACCCGTTGGTATATCATTGTGGTTGTTGTTTTTTGAAGTTTTTCCAAACACCCATTTCGCCATTGTAAACTCTTATAAATTTATAGCTGGTCTTATCTTCCAGGTGAACAATATAGGTGGGGATGCCTTCTGACTCAACGGTCAAAATTTCATCCACATAATTGATGCTGAAGTCGTAATAGGCACGTTTAACCATATCGCGTATCTCAAAGGGCAATTTATTTTCTGTGTAGTTTTTTAAAAGGGCTTTCCAGTTGCCTTTTTTATTATAATATACCTTGTTGCTTACTCCATTTAAAATAAAGGAGGCCCTGAATCCGTCATTAATTGTTATCCATGTTACGCCGGCAGCATTTTGATGTTCCCGCGAAAAATGTTTTAGGGCTCTGGCGTTAACGGCGCCGGGATTTGCCGTATTTACATTCCCTGGAATAATGGCTTTATTGAAGCTAACATCATTTTTTGTTGAGATATTATTGGAGGACTTTTGAGCATAGGCTCCGTTCATGACTGCCAGGGCGGGAATACATCCGGCCACAAAGGCAAAAATAATTTTTTTCATTTTTATTTTATTTTTTGTGAAT
>CAMPJQ010000270.1 GCA_946886925.1 uncultured Terrimonas sp. | reverse complement strand
GAAAGAAACCCTGCCGGATATAAAAAAGATATTTACTGAAGAAAAAATAAAATTAGACAGCATACGCAAAGTATCTGTTGAGCTGGCCGAAAAGCAAAAAGAAATATGGTTAGAAAGGGCAAAAGAAAAAAGCGCAGCAGATGAAAAAAACAGTACAGCTTTATATGAACTTATTGTACTTCTTGAGAATGATATCAATTTTCATCCTGCCACAAATTTACAAAAAGCCATTTCCGTTGCGGTAGACACTGAAGAAGAGGTAAATAAAAATCTCAAAAAAAGAAACAGTGATCTTTCCGGCAAAGCTACATTTTCTTTCAGTCCAATACCATCGGAGCATAGTAAAGTCATAAAACAAAAACCTGCTCATCGCTCTATTAATATCGGGAAAAATCAAACACAGGGTATTTCATTATGAAAGAGCTGAGTGAGCTTGACCATGTTTATCATACAATCTTATGATGTTCTCCGGAGGCTTTGTCGCCGCTGCATAAGAGAAACAATACCAACAAATCTTCAACCGCTTACCAAAACCTCCAGTATATATAACACCAGGCTATTGCATACAGTATCAGCCATAGCTTAATACTTTGCCACCAGGGTCTTTTTTGGGTTCCTTCTTCCAAAGTACTGATCCAGGAGAACCGCCATAAAAAAGGCTTTACCTGCTCATGTGTTGGTGGCGCAGTGTTCAGTGAAACTGCCGCTATCAGTAACATCGTGAGTACCTGCGCTATCGCCCCAACATATAACCAATGAAGATGAATATCTGCAGCTAACAAAGAAACGGCAAGCGCTATCTGGATAAAAACACCTCCAATTAACCCTGCAATTGCCCCGGCATAGCTCGTCCTTCTCCAAAAAATACCCATCAGCAATACAGAGATAAATGGAGTAGCCATATAGGTAACCCCGGTTTGAAAGTATTTGAACAACCCGATACTGCCCACCAAAGGAGCTATCAGTGATGATATTAATAATGCTGCGCCTCCCGAAAACTGCCCGGCAATGATCAGTTCCCTGTCTTTAGCATTTTTACGAATGAATTTTTTGTATACATCCAATGAAAAAATAGTAGCAATTGAATTGGACAGTGCGCTAATGGTAGACATTACCGCTGCAAAAAAACCGGCCAGTATAACGCCTTTTAATCCCGATGGAGCAAAAAGCTCCAGCGCTACTGGAAATGCACGATCCTGGTTATCGGGCAATAAGGAAGGCCCCTGCTGCATAACATCTAACCAATGATATACAATTAAACCAAGCAGGCAGGTTACTAACGGGCGAATAATATTAATAAACCCTGAAAAAATAAGTCCCATCATTCCGTCCCAGGTACTGCGGGCGGAAAGAATGCGCTGGATCATAACCTGGTTGGAAGACTGGTAAAATAAAAACACGCCAAATGATGCAAGAATAAGCCCGGCAAATGGCGCTTCGGGATCACCGGGAGGTTGGTAAAGGTGAAACCGTTCGGGAGTCGCGGCAACCATCGCATCCCAGCCACCTGGAATTTTGTCGAGCGCCACAAAATAAAATATCACCCCTCCTCCTATCAGCATCACACACTGAATGGCATCTGTCCACATTACAGAGCTCAATCCGCCCAATAATGTATAACTGGCTGTAATCAGCACAATGCCTGCCATTACATATCCCTGGTTCCACCCGGTTAATTCGCTCAGCGTTATGCTGCCGCCATATATAACGGGTGGAAGAAAAACAAAAACATAGCCGATCAGTATTACAAAACTATAGATAGCTCCACAGGCCGGACCGAAACGCCGGTTTAACAACTCAGGCACCGTCATTATTTTATTCCGCAAATACAGGGGAATAAAAAAGATCATCATCAATAAATAAGTAGGCAATGCCCACCATTCCCAGTTGGCAATTGCCAGCCCCCCTTTATAAGTAGCGCCAATCGTTCCTACAATCTGTTCGCTCGACACAGAGGTGGATACAAACGCGGCTCCAATAAGGTACCAGGGCATATTTCCCGACGCCAGAAAGTATCCTTCGGTAGTTCGTTTCACCTTCCTCGCTGCCATCAACCCAATAATAACCACGAGCAATGTTTCTCCAACAATGATCAGTATGTCTAACAACGAAAGATGAAAATTCTCCATAAGAATACTGATAAGCTATTTAGTGTTAAATGGCTCCTTTTTTGTGAAAGGTGAAAACGCAAAGTGAAAACGTTTCGCTTCCTTTCTCCTACTTTTGATTCAACATATGCCCGTTAAAATCAACCATTCCTTCGATACCTGCATCTGTCATACCAGTCGCCAGCGTTGCAGATGGGAGGCAGATTGGCCCGGTGCAACAAATATTCTTTCGCTCAATGTTTCCAACTCTGCAAAATCTGCGCAAACAAATACTTCTGTATTGCTTCCGTTATCAACACATGCTTCAGGAATGGATAAACCGGGACTGGTAATAACCAATGTTCCCTGTTGCTGAACAGCAGTAAGTGCAGGATGTTCACAATGCCACCCGGCTTTTCCTCTGAAATTCCCGGACTTTACCATTATCTGGTTGTTTACCTGTTGCCATTGTGCCGGATCGGTTCCGGGCCAGAAATGAATATCCCCGGTATCGGAGAAAGCAAGCAACTGAGCTGAACGGGGAACACAGGTAATGGCCCACAATGCTCCCGACCATTCTTCTTTTCCATTATTTTCAAGTGTATGCTGTATCTCAAATTCTTGCTGCCCTGGTACATTGCCGATTGTTATACAAAGCCGGATGCCATCCAATCTTTGCTTAGCTGAGATATGCAGTTTTGAATCAATAATTTTAACATCACAATGTTCATTATCCGGGTAATAACTGTTTTCATCTTCGGGGGCGGTGGTAAACCGGTGTCCTCCATATATGCGCCATTCGCCCACACGGAAATCAGTATCATCTTCATATAAAACGTTGCCATTATCGCCGTATCTAAACGACAGTATCCTGGGTCCTGCCGATATCCCCACCACTAATTCATGTTGATTAACAACACATTTTACAGCATCCCAGTTTTTCCATTTGATGAAAGAAAAATTCATGGCAAAATACGGCTTGTCAATCCTCTCTGAAAAGCATCCATGCGCGTAAATCCTTCTGCATACCGGCAGCCGGCGGCCAACCCCCTGAACCGTGCCTGCACTTCAATCATATCAACCAGGTTTGTATTTGCCAATTGCTGCATAGCCTCAAACTGACTTTTATGACAAGCCAGCATTTCCTTTTTGGTTTCAAATACTTCCGTAATGTCAACGTATTCCGTTGGCAGAAAACCTATTCCTCCAAGATTATCCATAAAGTATAATTGCGATTGCCCAAAGCGACATGCGGGCAGAGATTGTCCAGGAATATGCGGGAGCCCTTTTTGAAAGTACGCATCGAAAACCAGTTGCCCAACATACCGGTGATCCGGATGATAATCGTTGGGTGAATGGGTAAAAATAATATCCGGATCTGCTTCCCGCAGTATATCTATCATGATGTGTCTTTGTTCACGGTCAGGAAAAACATGTTCATCCATCACTCCACCCCAAATTACCTTTGCACCGATAACAGCCGCCGCTGCACGGGTTTCCACTTCCCTTATCTTCCCGAGTTTGGCAGGGGCTATTACCGCATCACCCATACTGCCGTCTGTAAATACAGCTATAGTAACTTTTTGTCCTTCTTTTGCATAACGGATAAGTGTACCTGCACAAAGGATTTCGGTATCATCGGGGTGGGCAACTATGCAAAGAATATTCATATATAATTATTGATTAGAGTACGCCATAACGATCGTATACTACTCTTAGTGAATCACCATTCAATAAATCTATTCGTGACTGGTCTTCCCTGAATACTTTTTCATAAGCCATTTCAAGCACTTTATCTTCTATCTCGCGTGGAACAACTACGATGCCATCAAAGTCGGAAAATACCAGTTCGCCCGGGTTAACTACTACATCACCGCAACGGATAGGCACATCATAAGCCATCACCCGCCCCCGCCCTAAACTATCCAACGGACGAATACCACCATAGAAAACAGGGAATTTCATTTCAATAATTTTTTTGCAATCGCGGATCATACTGTCGCATATACAACCCACCGCTCCATTGCGTTTGGCAATAGTGCTCATCAATTCTCCCCACGGTGCATTGGTGCCCGCAAAGTCTGTAGAATGTATCACCACATCTCCTTTTTTCAGCGAATCCACTGCTTCAATCTCCAGGCTATACGGATCATCTTCAATATAATCTGTTTCCATCCAGCGGTAAGTTCTTGCCCGGCCAACAATGGTACTGTTTTCTGCATCAAGTGGTCTTAAGCGCTGATGCATTGCCTGGTTCCTGTATCCCAAAATATCCAGTACATCGCAAACAATAGCTACATACAGGTTTTCTTTTATCCATTTAAATTTTTCTTCGTCGGTGTAAAGTTTAGTTTTTGCTTCCATGTTAAAATATATTTGATGAGTTGTTTCAGCTTTATTAATTGATTAAAGATTTATACAAAAATGTTTTAGTGCTTCTTCATTTATCTCAATACCCAAACCCGCACCCTGCGGAACAGGAATGTATCCTTCCGCATCCATTTGAACAGGATTTTGAATAACTTCCCGGAGCATAGGATTATCACTCACATTGTATTCCAAAAACAATGATCGTGGCAAAACCGCATTTAGATGAAGACTTGCTGCTGTTAATAAATCGGTGAGCCAGGCATGCGGACAAACATCCACACCTGCATGTTCCGCTTCCCACATAATTTTTCTTGCCTGGGTAAATCCACCGCAGCGGGAAAGATCGGGCTGTACAACATCAATGCCTCCACGCTGGATTAATTCCCTGAATCCCCATGCGGTTGCTTCCTGTTCGCCTGCCGCCAGCCTCGTTTTAACCCCGGCGGCTTTTACTTTTCCATAACCATCATAT
>CAMPJQ010000269.1 GCA_946886925.1 uncultured Terrimonas sp. | reverse complement strand
GTACAGTTGAATAAGCCTGTTCTACCTAAATCGAAAGTTGTATTTGATATGGAATTTGAAGCGCAGGTGCCGTTGCAGATCAGGCGTTCGGGGCGCGACAATCCCAACACCGGAGTAAGGTATTCTATGAGCCAATGGTATCCGAAGCTATGTGAATACGATTATGAAGGCTGGCATCCCACGCCTTATGTGGCACGGGAGTTTTACGGGGTATGGGGCGATTATGAAGTAAATATTACGCTCGATAAAAATTATATCATAGGTGGAACCGGTTATCTGCAAAACGCAAACCAGGTTGGTTATGGTTACGAATCCAAAGGAGCAAAAGTAACACGCCCCCCGGGTAACACGCTTACGTGGCGGTTTACAGCACCCAATGTGCACGATTTTGTTTGGGCAGCCGACCCGCAGTTTAAGCATATTACGAGAAGCATTGCCGGCGGCCCCACTATTCATGTTCTATATAAGAATAAGCCCGGCAATACGGCTAATGATAATGCATGGAATGAAGTAGCCGATGCGGCTGTAATCGTCTTGCCTTTCATTGAAAAGCATTTTGGAGCATATCCGTATAAGCAATATTCGTTTATACATGGGGGTGATGGCGGTATGGAATATCCGATGGCAACTTTGGTAAGCGGGCCGGGGCTCGGCACAGCCTTTCACGAATGGATGCACAGCTGGTACCAGATGATGCTGGGCACCAATGAGTCGCTGTATGCGTGGATGGATGAAGGGTTTACCACTTACGCCGAAGACCTTGTGTCGGCATATTACAAACAGCAAAAAAGCAAGCCTGTTAAAGGTAATGAGCTTTCTACAGGACCTTCCGACAGTGACGCAGGCACTGACCTTCCGTTATATCATGCCGATACCTATGCCGGTTATTTTAACCTGGTAAAAAGCGGTCTTGAAGAACCATTGACCACACATGCCGATCATTTCAATACCAATTTTGCTTATGCACGTGCCGCTTACTCAAAAGGCGGAGTATTTCTCGCACAGCTCGGATATATCATCAGCGATTCATTAAGAGATAAAACCTTACTGGAGTATTATAACCAGTGGAAATTCAAACATCCCAACGCAAACGATTTTATTCGTGTAGCCGAAAAGGTGAGTGGGATACAATTAGACTGGTACAAGGAATATTGGGTGAATACCACCAAAACAATTGATTACAAAATTGACAGTTTGTGGGAGCAGGGTGGTAAAACAAAAATACGACTGCGGATGGCAGGGCAGATGCCTATGCCCATAGATGTATTATTGCAGTATAAAAACGGCACGAAAGCAACCATATATATTCCGCAGTTCAGTATGTTTGGTGAAAAACCAGCGGAGAATAGCATTCCCAGGATTGTACAGGAGTCCTGGAAATGGACGCATCCTACCTACGTGTTTGAAGTGGAGCAATCACTGATGGATATACGCTCAATTGAAATTGATCCTACCTGGCGCATGGCAGATATTAACCGCAGCAACAACAAACTGGAATTAAAGTGGTAAAGGAAAAATGTGGGAAATATGAAAATGTGGAAAATGTGGAAAATGTGAAAATGTGGTAATGAGGAAAGGCAGGCTTCAGGACAAAATTTGCATTCGGATTGATTTTGGGTTTTTTATCCGCCACAGTATACAGACATGCGTGCGGCGGGCAGGTTTGTTTTTTGTCGTTTAAATTTTGGTTCTTTACGGCTGTATTCCTCCGAAATTCGTCCGGCACGGACGGGGATCAGTTTCGGATTTTGCATTTAACCCCGATTCCGGTCATCATTCTCTTCGGAATTCATTATATTACAGTAAGGTTAGCATTTTTGTTCTTCAATTATCATCCGGGGGGTTATATGAAGCGATTATTGCCATATTATTTCTTTTTTCTTTTCTTCCCTGGTATGCTTCATGCGCAAAAAGTTGTATCCATACAAATTGACGGAACCATTAATCCGGCGTCTGCAGATTTTATTCATAATGCTATTGAAAGGGCTGGTGAAGCAAAAGCGGAATGTCTGGTCATTCGTCTCAATACGCCCGGCGGATTATTAACATCAACCAGGAATATTGTTAGCGACCTGCTGGTATCTCCTGTACCTGTCATCGTATACGTGTCTCCGGGTGGTGCGCATGCCGGTTCGGCAGGTGTTTTTATAACGATGGCTGCGCATATTGCTGCTATGGCGCCCGGTACCAATATTGGCGCCGCTCATCCTGTATCCATGCAGGGCGGGATGGACAGTACAATGAGCAGTAAAGCAACCAATGACGCAGCGGCTTTTATACGGAGTATTGCCGATAAGCGTAAACGGAATCTGGACTGGGCAGAAGATGCGGTAAGAAACAGTGTTTCCATAACCGCAACAGAAGCTCTGCAGAAGAATGTTATTGATATTGTTGCTGCTACTGAAAAGGATTTACTCAGCCAGATAGATGGAAAATTGATTCAGCTTCCGTTTGGAGAGCATGTGCTGCAAACTAAAAATGCTGCCATAGAAACATACAGCATGAGTGTTTGGGAAAAGATACTGAACATTATCAGCGATCCCAGCATTGCTTATATTTTACTCATGCTGGGTATGTATGGAATAATGTTTGAACTGTACAATCCCGGCGCTATGTTTCCGGGCATAGTAGGTGTGATTAGTCTTATACTTGCTTTTTATTCCATGCATTCTTTGCCGGTTAATTACGCAGGACTGGCGCTTATTATTTTTGGCATAATTCTGTTTATCCTGGAAATAAAAATAGTCAGTCATGGTATATTGGCCATTGGTGGCATTGTATCCCTTTTACTGGGGTCAATGATGCTGATCCGCACCAGTTCGGGACTGGAACTTGCAAAAATTTCCCTCGGTGTTATTATTTCGGCTACTCTTGTTACAGCTTTATTCTTTCTGTTTATCATTGGCCTTGGGTTAAAAGCACAGCGGCGAAAAATAGTTACAGGCAGGGAAGGATTACCGGGCATCACCGGTGTGGCAATGGGTTTGCTTAGTCCGTTTGGTCTTGTAATGCTGGAGGGTGAGATCTGGAATGCCGAATCTGTTGACGGTGACATTCAGAAAGATGAAAAGGTGAGAGTGAAAGAAATGAAGGATTTGAAATTATATGTTGAAAAGGTGAATACTTAATCCTTAAAATAAAACTTATGCAACAGATTCCCGTGGCACTTATTGTGATTGTATTTTTCGCAATCATCATTCTCGCCAATTCCATCCGGATATTACGCGAATACGAAAGAGGTGTTATTTTCAGACTTGGTCGTTTAATTAGCGGCGACGGGGTAAAGGGTCCGGGACTTATTATACTCATTCCCATTATAGATAAAATGGTAAAAGTGAGCCTGCGCACCGTTGTAATGGATGTGCCCACACAGGATATTATTACACAGGATAATGTTTCGGTTAAAGTAAACGCAGTGGTATACTGCCGGGTAGTTGAACCACAAAAAGCCGTGGTAGCGGTGGAGAATTATTTAATGGCCACCTCTCAGTTCTCGCAAACAACATTAAGGAGCGTACTGGGGCAGTCGGAACTGGATGATCTGCTTTCGCAGCGCGAAAAAATAAATATAAAACTCCAGCAGATCATTGATATGCATACGGAGCCCTGGGGCGTTAAAGTATCGAATGTGGAAGTAAAACAAATAGACCTTCCCCAGGAAATGCAAAGGGCTATGGCCAAACAGGCAGAGGCGGAGAGAGAACGGAGAAGTAAGGTAATTGCTGCCGAAGGTGAGTTCCAGGCTTCGCAACGGCTGGCCGATGCCGCACAAATATTATCCGATCAACCCAGCGCCTTAACCTTACGCTATCTTCAAACCCTTCGTGAAATTGCTACCGAGAATAACTCAACTACCATTTTCCCGATACCCATTGACATACTGAAGCCTTTTTTGGATAAGAAGTAGATGTTCAATGCTTCTGCTGTTAAGCAATAAAAGTAGATGGCGGTTAAGAAAAAACATTGTCCATTTTTTAATCATCGAATATGCCGGGTAACGATAGGCGGATTGATGCTTATATATTGAATGCTGAAAGATTTGCACAACCTGTTTTAAATCATTTGCGCGAACTTGTACATGTAGCATGCCCCGGTGTGCAGGAAACGATGAAATGGAGTTTCCCGCATTTCGAGTACAATGGCTCCATACTATGCAGTATGGCCTCTTTTAAAAAGCATTGTGCTTTCGGCTTTTGGAAAGCATCGGTAATGAAAGACCCGCACAAATTATTTGAATTGCAGGAACGTACGGCTATGGGGCATTTGGGACGCATTGAAAGTATTGACGATCTGCCTTCGGATAAAATATTGATATCCTATATTAAAGAAGCAGCAAAGCTCAATAAGGAAGGCGTGAAACTGCCTTCAAGAACAAAACCTGTTACAACGGCAAAATCCATTGATCCACCCGACTATATGCTTAAGGCCCTTAAGAAAAATAAAAAAGCATGGAGTAATTTTGAAGCGTTCAGTCCCGGTCGGAAAAAGGAATACATTGAATGGATAACCGGCGCCAAAACCGAAGCCACGCGAACCAAACGGGTATCCGATATGCTGGAATGGGTGGAAGAAGGAAAAATAAGGAACTGGAAATATTTGAGGACGTAGGGTTCAGGTTGCAGGTCTCAGGTCTCAAGGTTGTTCATCGTGTAAGCCAAACGGCAATTTGACATGCGGCCCATGAGTATACCTGATAATTTCTCATCTCTCAGTTGCGTATCTTTCATATCAAAAAAAAGTAATGATGAAGTTTATTGCCTCTCTTTTGCTGCTGGTATTCCAGGTGCAGATTTTAACAGCCCAGACTGAAGCTACTTATGCCGAAAAATTAGGATACCCCAAAGGCGCTAAAATCATCATCCTGCATATTGATGATATGGGTATGTCGTACGATTCGAACCTCGGTGGCATTGAGGCGATGACGAAAGGTGTTGCCAACTCCTGCAGTGTTATGA
>CAMPJQ010000268.1 GCA_946886925.1 uncultured Terrimonas sp. | reverse complement strand
AGAGGAAGTAATCTGAGGGTTAAAATAAAATTGAATTTTGAAGAGATCGCAAACGGCGCCACCAAAACGAGTAAAGTAAAAAAATATGTTTCCTGCAATACATGTAATGGTACAGGCGCAAAAGATAAAGGTGGTGTACAAACCTGTTCAACCTGTGGCGGAAGCGGGCAGGTTAGAAAAGTAACCAATACTTTTTTGGGACAGATGCAAACTGTTACCACTTGTCCGGGATGTAATGGTGAAGGAACCACGATCACCAGCAAATGTACCAGTTGCCGTGGAGAAGGAAGAGTATATGGAGAAGAAACGGTGAACATTGATATTCCCGCAGGTGTGCAGGAAGGAATGCAGTTGAGTATGAGCGGCAAAGGCAATGCCGGGGAAAGAGGCGGATCTTCCGGAGATTTAATAATACTGATTGAGGAAGAAAATCATCAATATCTTCAGAGAGATGGTTTGAATGTTGTATTTGATCTTCATATTTCCTTTACCGACGTTGTTTTTGGTACACAGGTAGAAGTACCTACCATAGACGGCAAGGCCAAAATAAAGATACCTGCGGGTACGCAAAGTGGCAAAATCTTCCGGTTAAAAGGCAAGGGTTTTCCTGCAATTAATTCGTATGAAAGAGGCGATCAGCTTATTCATGTAAATGTGTGGACACCTCAGAATATTAATGCCGACGAAAAAGCGGCGCTGGAAAAATTACATGATTCTCCCAATTTTAAACCACAGCCTGTAAAAGGTGAGAAAAGTTTTTTTGAGCGGGTGAAGGAAATGTTTGGATAAAGAGGTTTAGGGTACAGGTTGCAAATCTCAGGTTTCAGGGTTTAAACCTTGCCCCTTCTCAGCTTTCACTCCCTTGTACCTTGCAACTTGTAACCTGCGAACTTCTGCAATATAATCCTGAAAGTGGTTCCTTTTCCCACCTCCGAGCTTTTTACAAACAATTGTCCTTTGTGGTATTGTTGAATAATGCGCCGGGAGAGCGTTAATCCCAAACCCCATCCCCTTTTTTTAGTGGTAAATCCCGGTTTAAATACGCTGTTTATATTAGCGGAACTTATTCCTTTCCCTGTATCGGTGATATCTATCTGTACCTGCTCGCTGGTTTGCGTAATGTCAATGGTAATTGTGCCTTTACCGCCCATCGCATCTAATGCATTTTTTAAAAGATTTTCAATTACCCAGTCAAACAGCGATGCTGAAATTTTTACAGGAATGGTTTGTGCATTATCCGCGTTAACAATAAACTGTACTTTTTCAGGAGATCTGCGACGGATATAATCTACCATATTGCCAATTTGTATGAGCAGGTCTTTTTCTTCTAATTTTGGCGTGCTTCCTATTTTGCTGAACCGGTCAGATACCAGTTGCAGCCTGTCAACATCTTTGGATAATTCCCCGGCCATTTTTTCTGTGTAGGGATCTTCTTTCAGCATGGCCACCCAGCCCTGCAATGAAGTAACGGGAGTGCCCAACTGATGAGCGGTTTCCTTTGCCATACCCGCCCATAACTGGTTTTGAACAGAACGGTTACGGGTGGCAATAGCATAAAAAGCAAAAATGATGAACAATGCTACGATCAGCAATTGTACCAGTGGATAATACCTTACTTCACGCAGCAACGCAGAGCTGCCGTAATAGTAAAGATCTTTCTTTCCGTTGAGGGGATCTGTATATACAATAGGTTCATGCTGGCTTTTGAATTGCCTTACTTTTTGGGGAAGATAACCAGTATCTCTATTTATTTTATTGGAATCAAGATTGATATATTCTGTTATATTACCAGCTTCATTAACCCTGATAATAGGAATATCCTTGTTGTTGATAATGATAGCGAGAATTAGTCGGGTATCCACATCGGGCGGTGAGTTGATCAGGAATTTCTCGGCTTCCACCCAGATTTCTACTTTCTGTCTTTCATCTGCCGCTATTTTATTGGCCAGGTATTGCGAGTAGAAGATAGTACCTGTTACAATACCAATGGCAATTGCCGACAAAGCGGTGCGCCAGTTAAAGAAACGGTGAAATGAGCCTAAAACATTTTGCATATTCAAAGTGCTGATTATTGACGAATTCCCTGCCCATCCGGTCAGGCGGGCATCCGGTCATTAAAAATCAATAAAATTAAACAGGTGAAACATATTTAAAAATAGCGAAACAGTAACAATGCTTCCTTTATTTTTGGAAAAAATAATTCTTCAATATTGACCCATTATCCATCGGTAGCAGTAGTTATTTTGAACTGGAACGGCAGGAAATACCTGGAGCGGTTCCTTCCTTCCCTTATGCTTACTACATATCCGGAGATACAACTTGTTGTGGCCGACAATGGTTCAACCGATGATTCGCTTGATTTTCTTACACAACATTACCCGCAGGTGAAACAATTGCGCAGCGCTGTAAACGAAGGCTTTGCAAAAGGATATAACACTGCTTTAAAGCAGATACAGGCTTCTTATTATGTGTTACTAAATTCCGATGTGGAGGTAACACCCGGATGGATTGAACCTGTAATTGAGTTAATGGAAGGCAATGCCAGCATTGGCGCCTGCCAGCCCAAAGTATTGTCGTGGCACGATAAAACGATGTTTGAATATGCCGGTGGAGCAGGGGGGTGGATAGATGCTTATGGATATGCTTTTTGCAGGGGCAGGATATTTGACGTATGTGAAAAGGATACGGGGCAGTACGATGATGTGGCGCCGGTGTTCTGGGCTTCGGGTTGTGCTTTGTTTGTGCGGTCGCAGGTGTATAACAGTTTAAACGGTTTTGATGAGTTGTTTTTTGCTCACCAGGAAGAAATTGATCTGTGCTGGCGGATGCAACTGTCGGGCTGGCTTGTTTACGTTTGTCCGTATTCGGTAGTATATCATGTTGGCGGAGGCAGTTTACCCAAAGGCAACCCCCGGAAAGTATATTTAAATTACCGCAATAGCCTCATCATGCTTTGCAAAAATTATTCATTTGCAGAAAAGTTATGGAAAATTCCATTTCGCCTGGTGCTGGATGGAATAAGTGCGCTTCAGCAATTATTCGGAGGTGATAATGCTTATGCCGGCATCGTATTGAGGGCACATTTCGCATTTTATAAATGGCTTTTATCTGTCAAGGATAAAAAATATTTTCCAGTAAAAAGGGTGGCTCATCCGTATGGAATACATAAAGGCAGTGTGGTGTGGCAGTATTTTATACAAAAGAAGCGCAGTTTTACAGAAATTATTGGGTGAAAAGGGCAAATGTTAGCCGTTAACCGCTATTTTTGCAAAGCAAATCAATAGATATGGAACATGAAATTACAGTAAACAGCAAAAAAGATTTCGCCTGGAGTTGGGTAAAATCATCCAGGTTTTTGTTTTACATGCAGTTGGTAGCCATTATTGCTTTTTTAATTGGCGGCAGCTATGGATTATATAAACACCGGTATAAAGGCAAACCCCAGGTAACGGTGCCGGAAAATACTTTATACACACCCAAGTATAAATAGCAGAACAGAATAGAAAAATTTTGCTGTTTAAAAGCAATCCTTAATTTTGCACTCCCCAATCAGTTCTTTAATAAGCGAAAGTAGCTCATTTGGTAGAGCACGACCTTGCCAAGGTCGGGGTGGCCGGTTCGAGCCCGGTCTTCCGCTCATATTAAAATCCCGATCTTTGTCGGGATTTTTTAATTACCTCTTTGCCCTGGTGGTGGAATTGGTAGACACGCAGGACTTAAAATCCTGTGGCCAGCAATGGCCGTAACGGTTCAAGTCCGTTCCGGGGCACATTAAAGCGACGTGAGTCGCTTTTTTTATGTATATGCTGCGTCTAATCCTATATTCAGAGAAATGCAATAGCAATTGTGGAATTAAGGCTGGCAAGTCACAAGGCGGTGTAACAGCAACAAGGAATTTTCTTTTTACCGGTTTTGTGCTTCAAAAGCATTTGAAGCATGAAGTGAAGAGAGAGGTATAAAAAAGCAGAAGAGCAGAAAATATATAGAATGGCTGGCAAAAGGAAATTGGTACACATGCCCCGATTTGAATCGCGGAGGCCAGCAATGGGCCGTAACGGTTCAAGTCCGTTCCGGGTAGCTGGTAATCAATAAAGATCGTCCGTGGGAGCGGCCTTTATTGATTACCAAATTATCACCCTTTCAGCACTTCCTTAACTTCCTTTTTAATACAACTATGAAGACCATGCCCACACGAATATCATAAGACATTATGCTTCTCTGTTTTTAGCATTCCATTAATTTTCCACTTCCTTCAATATCTCCGTAAAAGTTAACCTTGACATTCTTATTCATCAGAACTTTTCCAACGGCAATGAATACCTGCTTATCTAATATGCAGAAACATCACAGCCATTCATTTAACACGAAGAAATGCTAGCGTCTCGCCTTTGGGAAGTTCCCGTGCAGTATATTGAAGACTGAGATCATGATCAGCATTATTCTTTTTCAATTGCAACAGCTCTTTTACCGGAATTACCATACTTAAATCGGAACCGCTGGCATTGGTGAACACCCATTTCTTCAATGTATTTCCCTTCTCGTCTTTTAATACGATGGTCCTGTCGGTGCCGGCGCCCTCTACGGTGCAATGTTTGTAATTTATGCGCAGTTGGTCGTTGTCATTTGCCTGGCTCAGTTGCAGTATTCTTAAATTCAAAGGTTGGTTCACCGATTGTTTCAGTATGAGTTTGTTGTTGAGGTATATCTCGTAACTGTCTAATCCAAGCTTTGTTGTGAAACTAAATACGGAGAAGCATAGTGTAATCAGCGCAAACATCTTAATCAGCGCCTGTTTGATTGTAGGTTTCATAATATAAATTTTTAAATGAAAAAATACCTTACTGATTTCCAACAGCAATATTATGAGAATGGGAAACCCGGCCGAAAAATAGTAGACCAGTACGCAAAATAGTAGATGAATAGCCGGAATGGAGTGGCGGGATTCAATAAAAAAG
>CAMPJQ010000267.1 GCA_946886925.1 uncultured Terrimonas sp. | reverse complement strand
CAGCATATATACATCGCACCAGCTAAAAGAAGCAGAAGACCTTTGCAATAAAATAGCTATGATTGATGAAGGAAGGATAATCGCCAGTAATACGTTAAACGAATTATTAAAAGAACATAAGCAGGATGGGCTTGAAGGATTATTCCTGAACCTTACAGGCAGGGAATACAGAGACTAGAAAATTTCTGATTTTTGATTTTTGAATTGAGATGGAAATACAGTTTGTTGTTTATCATTGCATTCAGTTCTGATTCCGGATTTCAGGCTTCGGATTTTGCGATTCGTAGTTTGTCGTGTATAGTTTACCGCTGGGATTTCATTTGTTCAAATTTATTTAATAGTTGAAATGGAAGAACCGGCGTTTGTTATTATTCCATAGCACCGTCCCTCTACGCAGGGTGGAGAGGGAAAGAGGGTGAGGTTCAAATTTTAAATCGCTAATGTTCAAACTTTGGTCAACCATAATAAAAGACTACAGGATTTTAACCCGCGATAAAATGGGGCTTACACTCATGTTTGTAATGCCCATTATACTGGCCATCGTAATTGCATCTGTACAAAACAGCACTTTTGAGCTGGTAAACGAAAACAAAATACCCATTCTGCTTTTAAACAAGGATACCAGCGAACCTGCCATGGAACTTGAAAAAGCATTAACCAAAGTGGGTATGTTCGATGTTAAAAAGATAAGCGATATTCAAGATGAAGCAGACCTTAAAAGCCGTATTAACACCAAAGATGCATTGGTAGCTATCGTTATCCCGGATAATTATTCGCAGGAAGTATTAAAAAAAGCGAAAAGCGTAGCAGGTGAGGCATTGAAAAACATAGCCATCCAGGAAGATAGCATTCAACATACCGCGGATACCATCATTCCTGTTAAATTGTATTATCATCCTGTATTGCAGCAATCTTTTCGCAAAAGCGTTGATGGCATGCTGCAAAGCGCATTGCAATTTATACAAAGCAAATACATTGTAAAAGATGTATACTATGCCGTAAACGAAGAAAACATTCCGGAGGATTTAGAAAAACAGATCGTTACCAATCAAACCCCTGTAACAGAAATCCCTGTTTCTAAAAACGATAACCGGCAAATACCCAATGCCACGCAGCATAATATTCCGGCCTGGACTATCTTTGCCATGTTTTTTATAGTAATATCGCTGGGCAGCAGCGTGGTAAGAGAGAAATTAAATGGAAGCATTATCCGGCTTCGCACATTACCAACTCATTTTGGATTAGCTATTATTTCAAAACAAATTACTTACGTACTGGTAACCCTGCTGCAGGCTGCAGTTATTTTTTCCATTGGTATATGGCTGTTCCCTCAAATGGGTTTACCTGCACTAAACCTGCCATCCGATAAAACCGCTCTGTTTTTGGTAACCTTAATTTGCGGACTGTGCGCCGCCAGTTTCGCTATTTGTGTGGGTGTTTTTTCCAACACCCAGGAGCAGGCAAACGGTTTTGGCGCCGTGTCTGTGGTGTTACTGGCTGCAGTTGGAGGATTACTGGTTCCCTCCTTTGTAATGCCCGCATCTTTTCAGTTCATCATGCGGCTTTCGCCATTGCACTGGTGCCTGGAAGCCTATTACGGCCTGTTCCTGGAAGGCGGAGATCTACAGGATATTTGGATGAATATTATACCTTTATTGGTTATTACAGTATTATTGCAAATAATTGCGTTTTATGGCTTACGGCGCAAAAGTTTGATCTGAAAATTTCACAAATGGAAAAAGAACAACTAAAGCAACAACTTAAACAACAAATAGTTCAGTTTTTAAATCTTACAAGCGTAAAACCAGAAGACATCAAAGATGATGAGCCTTTATTTGGAGAAGGACTGGGGCTTGACTCCATTGATTCCATTGAGCTGATCGTATTGCTTTCACGCGAATACGGCATTACCATACAGGATCCCAAAGAAGGCCGAAAGATACTGGTAGATATTAATACCATGGCAGATTATATTGCCGAACACAAAACCAAATAAACGTTTTCTATTGAGCCGGGTTTTTGTTACAGGAATTGGGATAATCAGTGCTATTGGCGATACTGTTGCAAAAAACCGTGAAGCGCTGATCAATAAAAAGTGTGGCATTGGTACACTAACCTTATTTAATACAAAATATACCGGACTGCGGCCATGCGGCGAAATAAAAGTAGAAACGCATGAACTGAAAAATAAACTGCGTGCCCATGAAAAGGGGGTAACGCGCAGTTCCTTATTGGCACTACACGCTTTTAAAGAGGCTGTAGCTGATGCTGCACTTTCAGCTAACGACTTATCATCACCACATACTGCGCTCATAGGCGCTTCTACAGTTGGCGGCATGTGCCTTACGGACGAATTATACAATGATGCCAACAGAAGCGAAAACGGATCCGAATACCTTTCTTCCTATGATTGCGCTTCTATTGATCTGTACCTCCAGTTGAGATATGGCATAGGTGGGGTTATCAACACCATTAATACAGCTTGCTCCTCGTCTTCCAATGCCATTATGTATGGTGCAAGGTTATTAAAAAATGGTTTGGCTAAACGCGTAATTGCCGGGGGAACCGACAGCCTGGCTAAATTTACGATCAATGGATTTAATGCGCTGCACATCCTTTCTCCTGAAAAATGCACACCATTCGACAGGGACAGGAAGGGATTGAACCTGGGTGAAGCCGCCGCATTCCTGGTATTGGAAAAAGAAGAAGACATAGCGGGAAAAAAACTGTATGCCGAATTAACAGGTTATGGCAACAGCAACGATGCATTTCATCCTTCCTCCTTATCGGATGAAGGAGACGGTCCTTTTTTGTGTATGCAAAAAGCTTTACAAAAAGCACAGCTACCGGCTTCAGCAATCAGTTTTATCAATGCCCATGGCACCGCTACCGAAAATAATGATGCTGTAGAAAGCAAGGCGATGGTCCGGCTATTTGGAATATCACCGCCTTTTGTTTCTACCAAAGCCAACACCGGGCATACACTTGGAGCGGCAGGTGCTGTTGAAGCTGTATTTAGTGTTTTAAATCTATATCACCAGGAAATATATCCCGGGCTGCATTTCAGCAATGCAATAGAAACTACCGGATTAAAACCTGAAATCATTTACAGGCAAACACCGTTACAGCACGTGATGTCTAATTCATTTGGCTTTGGAGGCAATTGTACTTCACTCATCTTTTCGAAAGTATAGAAGATAGATTCTGCAGCTTATCGTTTGTGGTTTATGGTTGTATTTCGCTTCGAATTTCGAACTTACCGCTTCGACCTTAATATTTGAATTTTATTTGTTTTTTGTGATTTGTTTTTTGGTTCTTTGTATTCCATGTATATTCATCATTATAGCTGCATATCGCCGCAACAAACATTTGAACATGCTGATGTGGAAACATTGCATGAGGGCGCCGGTAATAAATTAAGGGCGAAGGAGCCTGCATATGAAGGCATTCCCCCCGGTATTTTACGACGCATGGGTAAAGCCGTAAGAATGGGAATTGGCGCTGCACTGCCCCTAATAAAACAACAATCTTCTATAGATGGAATAATTATAGGAACCGCCAACGGGGGCATGGAAGATTGCATTAAATTCCTTAACCAGATCATAGATTATGAAGAAGGCATGCTTACCCCGGGCAATTTCGTACAAAGTACGCCCAATGCCATTGCCGCGCAAATGGGCTTACTGAATAAAAACAAGGGCTACAATATTACACATGTGCACAGGGGGCTGGCATTTGAAAATGCTTTGCTTGATGCCATGATGATGATTAAGGAAAACCCCGGAAATCATTATTTGCTGGGAGCGGTAGATGAGATCTCTGCGTATAACTACAATATTGATCTTTTAGATGGCTGCTTCAAAAAAGAGATCATTGCCAATAAAGATCTTTACCATACTGCATCTGCAGGAACCATCGCCGGTGAAGGCGCAGCCATGTTTGTAGTGAACGATAATGCTGAAAATGCTCTGGCATCAGTAAAAGCTGTACAAACCATTCATACTAAAGATGAGAAGGAAGTAAGCAGGAATATGCAGCAATTCATACGCGAAAATCTTCCTGACAATGAAACGACCGATATGCTGCTGACCGGCGAAAACGGGGATGCCCGTTTATTGCAATACTATACTGGAGTTGAATCCTTATTTGATGAACGCACCACCATTGCCCGTTTTAAACACATGTGCGGGGAATACCCTACCGCGTCATCTGTAGCGCTGTGGCTCGTTTGCAATAGCCATCAATGGCCTGCGCATATGATCAAAAAACAAGGTGCTGCTGCTCCTGTGCGAAATATCATCATCTATAATAATTACAGAGGATTGCAGCATGCATTTATACATATTGCCGTATAATTGCTAATGCGTCAACAATCAAAAATTCGTACATTTAAGCATGGGAAAGTCTATAAAGATATTTAAGTCTTTTAAGGATCAGGAAATGCATCTTCTTGAATATTTTTATAAGATGACTCCTTCTGAACGTTTACAGGCTTTAAGTAAACTACAGCGGTTAAACGGCCCCCGGGGAAAAGTTAAAAAAAAATAACGATCCGCAATCATTTTCTTTATGGACATTGAAAATGAAGAATTCCTGCTTTTCCTGCAATGTGCCGGGCAGAATAATCTGCGTTATATGTGTATAGGCGGATATGCTGTCAATTATTATGGTTATCACAGGGCAACGGAAGATATACACTCCGTTGTATGAACTACTCCGAGCAGGAAATTGCAATTATAAAAAATGAAGGTTTTACCACTTATTTTGTTTGTAGCTTAGGTTTACCCCCACATGTTATTGATATATTAACCATTGTACACCATCATGTTGATTTTGATGATGCAGAAAAAGAAGTGGTTGTGCATAGCATAGGGAAAGACATCAGCTTAAAACTCGTTCCCTACTCCTTTTTAAAGGATATTAACTGTCTCTTATACACATCTCGAGCCCACGAGACTCC
>CAMPJQ010000266.1 GCA_946886925.1 uncultured Terrimonas sp. | reverse complement strand
TTTCTGTCCCAAGCAATAAGGAGTGCCAGTCAATGTCAAAGAAGCCATTAAATTGCAATAAGGGAATATGCATGTATTAAAATTAAAAACTAAAATGGAAATCCTGTGATATTTCTTCCTGGCTGAATCCCCGGAGAAGCGAATTTTTGTTGCCACATACAGGAACTGCTGAAAATAAAAACACCACCATGAACTAAATACGGAGGTGTTTTCTTTCCCGTATTTAGTTCATGGTGGCGTAAACGTTAGTTAGACGGTACCTGTTTAAAAAATTAATTCAATGATGCAATTAGCTTTTTATTCAACTGCACATAGTCGTCATTTTTAGCAGTGGAAGCCAGTTCCGTGGACTTATTGGCTGCTGCAACAGCTTCTTTCTTTTTGCCCAGTTTTGCAAGACATTTTGCCTTCTGGTGCCAGATCCAAAATGCATTGGGTTCTTTTTCTGTTGCTTTATTAAACCAGCCAAGCGCTTTGTTCAGGTCTTTGCCGTTTTCAAGATAATAAGCCGCAGCGGCAAAATAGGGAAAATCTTCTTTTCCTTCCAAGCCGCTGATCTGTGCATTGATCTTGGAAGCTACATCCGTTGTAATAGGAACGATCACAACCGTTCTGTCCCACCCGATGATCATGTCCATGGATGAGGCCAAAATGTTATCAAAAGAAATTAAAAAAGACTCCAGTGGAAAAGGGAGATCTACGGCGTTGATCTTAACGCGGGCTACGTCCTGGTCTTCTTTGTAAGCAGAAGGACTGGTTACATTTAATTGTTTGGTTAAGATCACCGTCCATTCGGATGCGTTGGGGATCGTAAGCAATCCATATTTACCGGCCGGAATTTTTTTACCGCCAAATATTACATCATCACCAAAACTAATGGTGGTAGCGCTGTTTGCACCCGTACGCCATACCTTACCATAAGGTACGAGGTCGCCGAATATGGTTCTGCCTTTTACTGCTGGTCTTGAATAAGACAGTTCAACGGCAGATAGTCCAAACTCCTGCTTTACTGTTTGCAATGGCGAAGCAGCCGGCGTTTTTAATTGTTGAGCTTCTGCAAAGCAGAAGATCGTAGAAAAAGCGGCAAGTAAAAAGATCTTTTTCATCTGTAGTTGTTTTTTTGGTTTTTAATGAATAGAGCTCGCTATTCGCGTAGTTTATTGCACTATTATTTGTTGTGGCGAAGATAATGTTTACCGTGATGTAATTCAAGCCCGAAAGGAAATTGAAAAGAATTATGCAAGGTTTAACAAAATATGTTTTTTATGCAGGTTGTTCTAAGGTTAGAACTGAATGGTGAGGGAAACTTTTGCAGGAATATCGCCTTCAGATAATTTCCATTGAGGGCCTTCTTTTATAACCCGGAAGGCTTCCTTGTTACACGGTGGGCAGGTAGAATGTATAATTTTAAAATTCGATAACCTTCCGTATTGATCCACAGTAAATTCCAGGTCAACAAATCCGCGGCTTGCAGTTGGTGCTGTACCGGGCAGGCGGGTATTATTAACTAAGTAGATGTCATAATTGCCCCAGCCGTCCGCTGGTTCCGCTTCAGGAGTAGCGTCAGTATCTTCATCAGTTGTTACAGCTTTTTTCTTTGCCGTTGCGTAGCCTGTTACTACAGCTTCCGCTAAAGCATTTTCTTCCGGCAATAGAATAATATTATTAAAAGGAGCACTGGCATGTAAAACCACCTGCCGGGGTTTAAAGCCCGCAGATTTAACATGTACTGTTAACAGGGTATCCCCACTCATTAATTTAAAATTCCCCCTGGCATCGCTATATGTAGCGGAAGCGGTATTGCCGATCCGGATATTTACAAAAGGCAATGGATTGTTATTGCTGTCTGTTATTTTACCCGTAAGAATATTTGTATTAAAAAAACCGGAAGTATTATTTTGTGTTGTTGAGACCACCGGTTTTTCAAGTCTTTGTGCTGCAATATCTTTATCGCGTTGTGATTCTTCCTGCTCAATACGGTAAGTTTTAGCTGTAGCTTCCCCGTTTGCGGCCGCTATATCTAATGCAGGGTTTTCCTGAATATCTTTTTTTGTTGCCGCCTGGGGTGCAGGATGTCGTTTGGTTTTTGGGGAAGTCGGAAGCGGAACGGCCGCTTTTTTTTCAGGTTCTGAAGCCGGAGCAGTGTGTTTCCCCCGGACTTTATTTTCCTGCAGGGCAATATCAGTTGAATCGGTAGCTGCTGGCATTCCGGCACTGTCCTGTTTTTCTTTTAATGGTACAATTTTTTGCTCTTTTTCTTTTTGCTGTGCGATTTTGTTTTCGGTTGGCGCAAGCCAATACCAGGTAATACCGGTTCCCAATACAATAAAAATGGCTGCTGCTGCGCTCCACCATATTTTTTTGCTGCGCACAGGAATTATTTTTGTGTCGATTTTTTCCTGCAATCTTTTTCTTAGGCTCTGTATGTCTGAAGAAAGAGCAGGGGAGGGGTGCTGTCTGTAACCTTCTATTGCTTCAGCCAGGAAGGGGTCTTCCAGGGCGGCTTTTTCCATATTGTGTCTTTCGGGCATAGTCATCTCCCGGTTCAGATAGCGTTGTATATCCGCCGCCGTATATGGTTTGATATGTTTATTGTTTTCCGGCATTGATTATTTAGTCAGTAGTCAGTAGTGAATGGTATGCTTATACCGGGCACCTGATACTTCTTTCTCTCTCCCAGTATATCATTTTCAAATTTTCAAATTCTCACATTTCCACATTCCTCACCCCTCCATACAATTTTTCAAATTCCTTCTTCCATTCTGAATATAACTCCTTACTTTATTCCATTCATAGCCTGTAATTTCGGCAATTTCGTCGTAGCACTTTTGCTGTAAATAAAATAGTTCAACTGTTTTTTTCTGTTCTTCCGATAAGATTTGAATGCATTTCTCTAATTTAACAAATTGTTCTTCTTTTTCCAGCATCCCATTAAGATGCACGGTTTCCGCCGATTGCATATATTCCTGGTTAAATTCGGTGGTTTTTAAATTCCTGGGTGTACGCAACTGCATCAGGCAGTGGTTCCGGGTAAGGGTATGCAACCAGCTTTTAAAATTACTTACTTCATGCAGTTTTAGTTTCTCAACCAATTCTTCAAAAATGTTCATCACGGCATCCTTACTCTGCTCTGCATCTTTAAAATATTTCAGGCAAACCCCGTATACCAGTTCCATATAGCGCTGGTAGAGATCTGACAGCGCCCGCATATCATTCGTTTGTTTATACAAAGCAATGAGTTCGGTATCTGTGCCCTCGTCAGTTGATATGTTCTTTATGAAATTCAAACAATGGTTAAAATGTGAAAATTCAAAGATAAAAGATAATAAGAAAGTAATACACATTCACGCTCACTTACCCCTTCTCAGCATTCCTTTTAAAAATAATTCCATCATCGTATGTAATTCCATTTGCCACCGCATCCACCATCGAACGAAACCTTAAAACTTATTTTTATGAAGTATGCAACACTTTGCAGCATAATCATTATTGCTGCCTTAACGGCTTTTTTGCCACCAGCTTCTTTTACAGTTAAAGGTAAGGTATCAGACAGCGCAGGGGTTATTCTTTCCGGCGTATCTGTTACAGAAAAAGGTACGGCAAATATTACCCAAACCGATTCCAATGGTGATTTTACCATTACTGTTACAGGCACTAATGCCACACTTGTTTTTTCGGCGCTGGGTTTTGAAACTAAAGAAGTGAACGTATCAGGAAAGGCGATACTGAATGTTCAACTGATACCAGCAACCAATGAACTGGAGGAAGTAGTAGTAACGGCCTATGGCGCAACGAAAAAGAAAAGTCTTACGGGGTCGGCACAGCGGGAAGCCAAAGCAGATGAAATGTTGCAGGGAAAGGTAGCTGGTGTAGTGATTAGAGGAAATGCATCCTATCCATCGCCCGCTACCAAGCAAACGCGAAATCGCAACTACCAGTTATATGGCAGCAGGGATATTGATTTTAATACCGAAGACTATGATGGCATTGTTGAAAACCGCTTCCTGGCGGTGAAAGACAATCCCTTATCCACTTTTTCTATTGATGTGGATGCGGCTTCCTATAGCAATGTGCGCCGGTTTTTAAATAACGGGCAGTTACCACCGGCGGGGGCAGTGCGCATTGAGGAAATGATCAATTATTTTCATTATGATTATCCGCAGCCGGAAGACGGGAAACCTTTTTCTATCTATACCGAACTATCTGAAGCGCCCTGGAATAAAGATCACCGGCTGGTATTGGTAAGTCTGCAGGGGAAGAAAGTGTCAACGGAAAATATTCCGGCATCCAACCTGGTTTTTTTGATTGATGTATCGGGTTCTATGGAAGATGTCAATAAGCTGCCCCTGGTAAAGCAATCCATGAAGCTGCTTACGGATCAGTTGCGTGAAAAAGATAAGGTGGCTATAGTAGTATACGCCGGCAGCGCAGGACTGGTATTGCCTGCCACAAGCGGGGCCAATACACAAACCATTAAGGATGCTATTGAAAGGCTAACGGCAGGTGGTTCTACTGCCGGTGGCGCAGGAATTAAATTAGCGTACAGCATAGCCCGGCAAAACTTTGTGCAGGGTGGCAACAACCGCATTATTTTGTGTACCGATGGTGATTTTAATGTAGGCGCCAGCAGTGATGATGATATGGAAAGATTAATTGAGCAGGAAAGAAAAAGCGGCGTTTTTTTAACGGTGCTGGGCTACGGTATGGGTAATTACAAAGACAATAAAATGCAAAAATTGGCCGATAAAGGCAATGGTAACCATGCATACATTGATGATATAAGTGAAGCGAAGAAAGTATTGGTGAGTGAATTTGGCGGTACCTTATTCACGATTGCCAAAGATGTGAAATTGCAGGTAGAATTCAATCCTTCCAAAGTGCAGGCCTACCGTTTGATTGGTTATGAAAACCGTATGCTGAATAAGGAAGATTTTAACAACGATAAAAAGGATGCCGGTGAACTGGGCAG
>CAMPJQ010000265.1 GCA_946886925.1 uncultured Terrimonas sp. | reverse complement strand
CATCTTGATGCAACAAAAGATGAGACCAATCGGTTATGGCAGGCAAAAAAAATTATTGAGGTAGTTGAATCCCTTCAGCTACCCTTTATTATCGCCGGGGATTTTAATGCCCGGCCCGATAGCAAAACCATATCCTTGCTTGATCAATATTTTACCAGAAGCTGCATTACAGATTGCCCGCCCACTATTCCGGTAGTTAATCCCAGAAGCACTATTGATTATATCATGTACAGACCCGCCGGCAGCTTTGAAACATTATATGTAAAAACCATTAATGAACCCTACGCGTCGGATCATCTGCCTGTAGTAGCAGAATTTAAGATTAAATGATGGGTTCGTTCTTTACATTTCTTCCTCAAATCATTATCACCCTTGTATTGTCATGGTGAAAACGAACCATCTGTATTTACTTCACCCACTTTATGATTTAATATAGCAGGGATAGATGCTTCTGCCGTTTTGAGGTGGATATTCTGGTGCCGTCTTCTTCCTTGCATATTGAAAGGCGAACCGCTTGTTATAATTTATATTTTATGCAATACCTTTAAGCTATAAAATACTACCTGATACTTCGGGCGGCGAAGTGCCCTTCGCACTGAACCATGTCCTAACCTCGAAATACATTTTGAATATTGTTACCATTCTGATCAAAGGCCTGTCTCAATAAATTGCATCATGAAAGAAAATAAAGACCGCCGTTTATTTCTTAAAAATGTTACGCTAAGTGGACTGGGCGCTTCTATACTCCCGGGCATTGCCATTGGCAAAACAATTATACAGCAAAAAAATCCTGTTGCTGCTGAGGGATCAGGAGAAGGAGACCATACTTTTAATGAGTCCTACTCCGGAACCAATCTCCGCCGCATTGCTTTCCCCATAGGCGGCATAGGCGCCGGCATGTTTTGTATTGAAGGATCGGGTGCCGTATCTCATATGTCGGTGCGCCATCGGCCACAGTTGTTTAATGAACCTACCATGTTCGCTGCCTTGTATGTAAAAGGAAAAACGGCAAGAATCATAGAAGGTCCCGTACCCGAATGGAAAATATTCGGACGTCCGAATACCGGCAATGGCGCGCCTATGACCACTTATGGTTTACCACGCCTTGATGAAGCCACATTTTTGGCCCGCTTTCCTTTCAGCACCATACAGTTCAAAAGCGATGACATTCCCTTACAGGTTGAACTAACGGGGTGGAGCCCTTTTATACCCGGCGATGCAGACAACTCAGGTTTGCCCGCAGGTGCATTGGAATACCGGTTTACCAACCATTCAACACAGACAACAGAAGCGGTTTTTTCTTATAACTCCAGGAACTTCATGTTAACGGATGATCAGAAGGGTGCTATCAAGCAAATACAGAATGGTTTTATACTTTCTCAGGACGGCTCTGCCGAAAAGCCGCAACTCCAGGGCGACTTTGCCATTTATACCGACGACAACAACACGGTTACGGATCATTGCTGGTTTCGTGGCGGATGGTGGGATCCCTTAACGATGATATGGAATACCATCAAAAATGGTGAAATAAAAAACACTCCTCCTGTGGATGCTGATGCCCCCGGAGCATCATTGTTTGTACCCTTTACATTACAGCCCGGAGAAAAGAAAACCATCAGGGTGATGATGGCATGGTATGTACCATTTTCGGATATGCACATCGGCGATGTAAACAAAGACAAGCAACAAAATTGTGCAGCTCCGGGTTGTTGCAATACTTCTGCAGAACTGGGCGCAACCGTTAACAATGACCAAACCGTATACCGCCCCTGGTACAGCAGCCGTTTTAAAGATATTCATGAGGTAGCGGCGTACTGGAAAGCTGAATACAATGACTTATACAATAAGACTTCGCTTTTCACCAAAGCATTTTACAACAGTACGCTTCCTCCTGAAGCAGTGGAGGCCATAGCCGCCAACCTTACTATACTTAAAACGCCAACGGTTATGCGCCAGTACGATGGCAGGCTGTGGAATTTTGAGGGCTGTGGTGACGAAGGCGGATGTTGCCACGGCTCCTGCACGCATGTATGGAATTACGACCAGGCTATTGCGCATCTTTTTCCTTCGCTGGAACGCACATTGCGCCATACAGAATTTTGTGAGAGCCAGAATGCGGAAGGCCACCAGAATTTCCGGTCGAACACACCTATCAGTCCCGCCACGCATGAATTCTATGCTGCAGCCGACGGGCAACTGGGCGGCATCATGAAAATATACCGTGAATGGCGGATCTATGGAAACAATGAATGGCTGAAAAAAATGTTTCCTCTCGTTAAATCAAGCCTGGATTATTGCATTCGCACCTGGGATCCGCGGCAAAAGGGGATTGTGGAAGAGCCACACCACAACACCTATGATATTGAATTCTGGGGACCGGATGGTATGTGCACCAGTTTTTACCTCGGAGCGCTGGAAGCATTTATTAAAATGGGCAAACACCTCAAACAAAATATAAGCTCTTACCAAAAACTGTTTGAAAAAGGAAAGCAATTCATGGAGGATGAATTGTACAAAGGCGAATAATTTATACAAAATAACCAATATAAACGGCTGAATGCACCCCACCCCGTAAAAGCATCAAAAGAAACCTTCGGCGGCGAATATTCTGCGGAGGCCATTGCACTCCTCGAAAAAGAAGGTCCGAAATACCAGTACGGCACGGGATGCCTTTCCGATGGCATACTGGGTGGGTGGATTGCGCGAATGTGCGGACTGGATAACCCTGTGGATGCAGAAAAGATACAAAGTCATTTGTTATCCGTTCATCAATACAACCTTAAAAAAGACCTGAGTGAACATGCCAATCCGCAACGTCCTTCCTATGCCGTAGGCAATGAGGGTGGATTACTATTATGCAGTTGGCCGAAGGGTGGAAAACTATCACTTCCTTTTGTATACAGCGATGAAGTGTGGACGGGCATAGAATACCAGGTGGCATCGCACCTTATGCTGATGGGACAGGTTAAAGAAGGGCTTGATATTGTACGTACCTGTCGCCGGCGGTACGACGGTAAGATCCGTAACCCCTTTAACGAATACGAATGCGGAAGCTGGTATGGGCGGGCTCTTTCCAGCTATGGCTTATTGCAGGGGCTTACAGGTGTGCGCTTTGATGCAGTTGACCGCACATTATACATTGATTCAAAAATTGGCGACTTTACTTCTTTTCTTTCCACAGAAACGGGATTTGGAAATGTATCGCTGAAAAATGGAAAACCTTCCATAGAAGTATTACACGGCACTATTCCTGCCGAGAAAATAATGGTCTCGGGAAAATTGGTAAAAACTACATAAATGGCATACAGACGAGAAGCGCCTCTTATGCTGTAATGCCCGTAAAAAAATTATTTTAAAACTTCAATCTGATCTGTCATGAAAAAACTGCTTTATTCTTTGTCTGTCTTTCTTTTCACTGCCATCATCAGCCATGCCCAAAACAATAAATTTGATGGGCTGAATATGAACATGGGCAATCTCTTTCGCCTGTCGGATGCCAAAACACGTTCCATAAGTCCGGAAAATTTTACAGGTGAAAAAGGAAAAGGCGGCATGGCAAACCCTTCTGATAAAGACAAGCGCAATACTGCCAATGCGCATAATGCTGCCCGTGACCTTGGACAGGGCTGGAAGGTAAATCCATATATCATCATCAATGCGGGTGAAACCATCACTATTGCCGAAATGGAAGGTCCCGGCGCCATACAACATATCTGGATGACACCTACCGGTGTATGGCGCAATTCTATCCTGCGCATTTACTGGGACGATGAAAAAGAAGCATCTGTGGAATGCCCTGTGGGAGATTTCTTTGGCATGGGCTGGGGCGAATATGCGCCACTAAGGTCGCTTGCCATATGCGTAAATCCTGGCAGTGCTTTTAATTGCTACTGGGCAATGCCTTTCCGGAAGAAATGCAAAATTACCATGGAGAATATCAATACAGAAAATATGGTATTGTATTACCAGGTAGATTATACGCTTACCGAAGTACCTGAAGATGCAGGTTATTTTCATGCACAGTTTCGCCGTGCCAACACCAACAACACATCCGATTACACTATTGTGGATGGCATTAAAGGAAAAGGACAATATGTTGGCGTATATATGGCCTGGGGAGTGAATAATAATGGATGGTGGGGCGAAGGCGAAATAAAATTTTTTATGGATGGCGATACCAAATTTCCAACCATATGCGGCACTGGTACGGAGGATTATTTTTGCGGTTCCTATAATTTTGAGAACAAGGCTAAACACGAATATGAAGTATTTACAACACCTTACTCCGGTTTATCGCAGGTAATAAAGCCAGATGGACTGTATAAGTCGCAACAGCGTTTTGGATTATACCGCTGGCATATCATGGATCCAATACGTTTTGAAAAAGATCTGAAAGTAACCATACAGGACCTGGGCTGGCGCAGTGGCGGACGTTATTTGCCACAACGCTCCGATATCGCTTCAGTAGCATTCTGGTACCAGCGCGAGCCACATGCCCATTTTCCGGCACTTCCTTCAAAAAATGAGTTGGAAGTGAATTGATGAAAAGTGCTATCAGCAATCAGCTTTCAGCAGTGAGCTTTCAGCTATCAGCAACAGAAGCTATCAGCCCTCGTCCTTACACCTTATACCTCATACCCAACACCTCATTAAAACGCAATCAATGAAAACCTTTCAATATCTTTTCTGCTCAATAAGCCTCCTTGTATCCGTCAATCTTAACGCCCAGCCTGTTCGTGTAGCCGTTGCCGGTATCTCTCATGGACATTCCGGCTGGATATTGGGACGAAAGCCGCAAAGCGATATTACGCTTGTGGGCGTGTGCGAGCCCAATAAAGCATTGCTGCAACAATCTGCAAAAAGTTTCGGGCTGGACAAAAACATGTTGTTTAATGACCTGGGCAAGATGTTAGATGCGGTAAAACCGGAAGCGGTAGTTGCTTTCGGCTCCATTTATGATCATCTTGCTG
>CAMPJQ010000264.1 GCA_946886925.1 uncultured Terrimonas sp. | reverse complement strand
GTTTTTAATAATAGAGGATAAAAAACTCTTTTATTATTGAATTGTGATTAACTTTGCCGGCACAACCAGGTATACATGTTTTCAAAAACTTGTGAATATGCCCTCCGGGCGATGCTTTTTGTAGGTCAGAAGTCAAAGGATGGAAGAAAAGCAGGAATCAGGGAAATTGCTGAAGGAATTGATTCACCCGAATATTTTATTGCTAAAATTTTACAGGAGCTTAGCCGTAAAAATCTTATACAATCGCTCAAAGGCCCTTCAGGGGGCTTTTATATTGATCAAAGGGGAATGGAATGTTCACTGGCTGATATTGTTAAGGCAATAGACGGAGATAAAATTTTTTTGGGCTGCGGACTGGGGCTAAAAGAGTGTTCAGAAAAAAAGCCATGCCCTATACACAATGAGTTTAAAAAAATCAGGAAGGACATGCACGATATGCTTCAATCGGCCAAGCTAAATGAGTTTAATGAACAGTTGGAACGGAAATTAACCTTTTTAAAAAGAGTATAATTTTTTATGAAAAAGAAATGGTATCCTCAGTGCATCAGGGGATTGCTTTTAACAGCAGGGTTGGTCAGCTTTTCCCCGCTGTTCGCCCAAACCAAAGGAAAACCAGGTTTTTATTTTACACATCTCAGTGGTTTACTGCTTTTCCTTTTTGTGCTGATATTTTTTATGCTTGCCGCTGTTTTGTACCTGAAATTTAAAACCGGTGAAATGATTAAGATGAACAAAAGACTAAAGCAGCGAAATGCAGATAAAAATTTTGACAGCTATATCGCAAATCTGAACAGCGAACAAATTGAAGCTTATTTGAATTATAAAAAGGATGCATCCTCAACAAAAACATCTTCACCCGAAAATACAAATACCATTATTAAAACGATTTCCGTTTTCCTTTTACTGTTGTTGAACGGCGGGCAGCTATTTGCCCAGGAGGCAGCGCCGGATAAAGGGTCTGTGCTGGGTGAAACAGGTATTATCATAACAATAGTATTGCTGCTTATTCCCATTGGAGCGGGTATTGTATTTATGGTTATTAAAGTGCTGAACCTTATTAAACAAAACCGTAACCGGCTGAATCTCGCTGAGGCCGATCAACTGGCTCAATATCTTGCTACATCCCCCGATGAGGATACACGCGCTGCTTTGCTTAAACGAAAAGAAGCATTGGATTATGCACCTGCACATAATGAGTTGTCGGGTAACCTGGACCCGCAAGACAGCAGGGGCCTGATAAGCAGCATTAGTATGAGCAGCGCACTGCCTGTGGTAGTACAAAAGAAACGAGCGGTAAAGCGCCCAAATATTGATCCCCGGTTGTCGCAACTTGTGTTATGGTATATAGGGTGCGCCACTTTCTGGCTGTTGTTTGGTACCACAGTGGGTGAGTACCTGGGCATAAAATTTGTAGCGCCGGATGCAGATCATGTAAGCTGGTTAAGTTTTGGCCGTCTGCGTCCTGTGCATACCAATGCCGTATTCTGGGGTTGGGCTTCATTGGGTATGCTGGGGTTAGCCTATTATACGGTGCCAAGAGTAAGCAATACCAGGCTGGCGAGTTTTAAAATGGGATGGTATTCACTTCATCTGATCAATACTGCTGTTTTATTGGGAACCATTTGCCTGATGGCGGGCATTAATAATGGTGGCGGTGAATACCGTGAATATATTTGGCCGGTGATGCTGTTGTTTGGAATAGCCTTAGTATTAACCCTCATTAATTTTTTGCAAACCATTGCCAAACGAACTACTAAGGAAATTTATATTTCCAACTGGTATATTGTAGCGGCATTGATATTTGGGTTGGTCATTTCAATTGTTGCTTATATACCCTGGTGGCAGGATGGCCTGGGTGAAACCATTATCCAGGGATACTATATGCACCAGGGAGTAGGCATGTGGTTTATGATGATGACACTTGGACTTGTTTATTATTATTTGCCCCAGCAGTTAAACAGGCCCATTTATTCCTATAGCCTGGGTATATTGGCCTACTGGACACAAATACTTTTTTATACTCTTATTGGTACGCATCATTTTGTATTCAGCTCCATACCCTGGTGGTTGCAAACCGTAGCCATTGTAGGAGGTGTGGGAATGGTTATTCCGGTGGTAGCCGGCAGCACCAATTTTATAATGACCTTTAAAGGAGCCTGGCATAAAATTACGGACAGCTACACTTTGCCGTTTTTTCTTGTGGGTATTATTTTTTACTTTACCGGCTCACTGCAGGGCACAGCGGAGGCATTTCGTTCTACAAACCTCATGTGGCACTTTACCGATTTTACAGTTGCACATTCTCATCTTACCATGTATGGTATTATTTCATTTTTTGTGTGGGCAGGCATATACACCGTTATACCCCGGTTAACGGGCAGGGAAGCGCCCCAGATAACGGTAGGCGCCCATTTCTGGTTTGCTTTGATAGGGTTGTTGTTTTATACTGTTCCGCTTATGTATGGCAGTACATTAAAAGGGTTAATGTGGATAGACGGGAAGCCCTTCATGGAGAGTGTTATTTTTTCCGCGCCTTACTGGTTATGGAGAGCCATTGGCGGAAGCCTGATGTGGATCTCTCATTTATTCTTTGCGTATAATATTTATAAAATGCTCACGGCAGGCGGTGTAGTTGATGTAAAGGAGGCCGCATTTAAAAAGCTGAACCAAAAAAATGAAATCACTATTTAATTAACAATAGAAAGATTGACATGGAATTTTTTGATAACCATAAAAAATTATTTGGCGCTACATTTTTGCTGTTTTTGGGACTTACCATACTGGTAGCTATTTTGCCGGCGTTGCGTAATCAAAGAAATAATGCGCCACTGCCGAACGCAGAGGTGCTAAGCGATGATGCTGTTAAAGGCAAAGCCATTTTTATTGCCAATGGTTGTGTGGCATGCCACACCCAGCAGGTACGCAATGTGGACATGGATAAAATCTGGGGGTCACGACCAAGCATAGCTGCAGATTATGCTGGCATACACCGTACCGATATCTGGCGCAATACCGCAACCCTCATGGGTACGGAGCGCACGGGACCCGATTTAACCAGTATCGGCACAAGGCAACCCAGCCTGGAGTGGAACCTGGTACATTTATACAATCCCCGGATCGTGGTTAAAGAATCTATTATGCCTGCTTACCCCTGGATGTTTACAATTAAAGGGGAACCGGCAAAAGACGATGTGGTTGTAAATGTTCCGGAGGAGTTTTTGAAAGGTAAACCGGGTAAGGTTGTTGCTACCCGGCAGGCATTGCAACTGGTGGCTTATCTTCAATCGTTGAAGCAAACACCATTACCCGACGGCAGGCCCGCTCCTGAATTTTTGTATAAGAAGCCAGAAAAGAAAGTAGCCGCAGCGGGTGGAGCAGCACAGGGATTGGATGGGGCAGCCTTATATGCCACCAATTGCCAAAGCTGCCACCAGGCCAATGGCGAGGGTTTGAAAGGTGCATTCCCTTCTTTGAAAGACAGCAGGATTGTGCTCGACGATAATCCCGAAACAATGGTGAATATTATTATGAATGGCTATACAGCCAGGGAAAAGGAAGGCTTTCCGCCTATGCCTGCAGTGGGTACCGACAATAAGCTCGGTGCAGAAGAAGTGGCTGCCATAATGAACCATGAAAAAACAAGCTGGGGCAATAATGCGAAGCAGGTAACGCCTGAACAGATACAGCAAATAATGGATGCCGTTAAGCAAAAAGCAGAATAGTATTAAGCCGCCAGTTTGTTATCGTGAGGGTGAGAAGATAGAAAGGCAATGCCCGCCGGCTGAATGTCGTTCGGACGGGGAAAAATAGTGAATCTAATCGTTTACTATTCACCTTTCCCCCAACACCAGTGCGCCATACGCTGTAATAAATGGACGAAGGGAGAAAGTGTGTTATAATTCAAAAAAGATCAACATGAAGAAAACATTACTGTGTATACTTTTCCTCTGCCCGGCGCTCGCCGTGTTAGCCTGCCCGGTTTGCGAAAAACAGCAGCCCGAAATTTTGCGCGGTATTACGCATGGTACGGGTCCGGGCAGTAACTGGGATTACATAATTGTATGGTCGGCGGTTGTTATCGTTGTGTTTACCTTATACTTTTCCGTAAAATGGCTGATCCGTCCTGGCGAACGGTCGCAAACGCATATTAAAAGATTCATTTTAGACACAGAGTAATTTAAATTTTTTTATATGGGAGACAAAAGCACCATATTTATTTTTCTTGACGATGAGGAAGCACCCATAGCCAGACTGGTTTCACCAGTGAATTTTGAATTGGATACCCGTAAACTGGTAGATGGAAGGCACAGTCTTAAAATTGTAAGCAAAGACCCTACAGGCAGGGAAGGGCTTCGCATTATTCCTTTTGAAGTAAGAAATGGCCCGGCTATTGATGTGGAAGGCATTAAGGAACATGCCGTAGTAGACGGCGTATTGCCATTAATGATCAATGCCTATGGAAAGGGCGATTCTAAAAATTTTATGATTACAGGGAGTGAAACGCCGCAAAGCATCCCTTCCTGGGTATGGATATTAATTATTGGTTTTGGTGGGTGGGCTTTGTATTATTTGATTACTTATATCGGCATGAGACAATAAATGATTGATTATGGAGAACATGACGGACATCCTGAACCTTGAAGATGTAAAAAAACTGGTGGACGCATTTTACGGTAAAGTAAGAGAGAACAATTTGCTTGCCCCGGTATTTAATGAACGCATAAAAGACCGGTGGCCGGAACACCTGGAAAAGATGTATACTTTCTGGCAAACCATTTTATTAGAAGAGCGCACCTATTTCGGCAGCCCTTTTCCGCCCCATGCTAAATTACCTGTTGAACATGCACATTTTGAGGAATGGATGAAATTGTTTACACAAACCATAGATGAATTGTTTATTGGTGAAAAAGCCAAAGAAGCAAAATGGAGGGCGGGCAAAATGGCTGAAATGTTCGAATATAAAATAGAGC
>CAMPJQ010000263.1 GCA_946886925.1 uncultured Terrimonas sp. | reverse complement strand
TTTCATCTGGTATGCCCACGTACAGCGCATTATTGCCTGCAAGCACAGCCTGCAGCGTTGTATTACAGGTTAAAGAGGTAATAACGGAATGGGTATCTAAGGTCAATACATCCGCCTTTTCTTCATACAAACCGTTTGTTCTCAAATTATATAAAGGAAATTTACTGCAGGTTTCTTTTATTTTACAGCAATAATTGCGGATAGCTGTTTCTTCATCCGGAAAATCCACAACCAGGTTTTTTATAAAATTTTCATATCCCTGGGCCTGCCGGTATACTTTCTGATCATTGCCGATGATGATCTTATCAAAGGCGTCCTCATCCATCTTTTGCAATTTCAGCTTATCCATCAAACCCAGGTATTTGAATATCTGGTAAAGGTTTTGTCCTTTATCTAATCCGCCAATATAATGTACGCCCGAATCGAAAATTACTTTTTCGCGTGCAAAGGTTTGCAGGCTGCCTCCAATTTGTTTGTTTTTTTCAAGCACGCAAACACGGTTTCCTTCTTTGCTGAGTATAGCGCCGCATACCAGCCCGCCGATACCGCTTCCAATGATCACTATATCATACCTGTTCATTATACGCCATTGCGGTTTTGAATTACAAAAATAACATTAGATGTATACTTCGTTTCATCAATCTTGCGGCATTCCATATGATGCGCCGCTGCCATATCGCTGATCATGCGGCCCGACAAAAAGGATAGGCCCGAACCGGTAGTTTTATTAAATCCAAAAAGTTTTGTGGAAAAAAATTCCGTCAGCCTCGTGCCTTTGTGCTTCTCCTCCAGATCCTTATCACCATCACGGATAATGAGCGTTCCGCCTTCATTCAAACTTTCCATGCACTTACCGATAACCTGCTTTTGCTGCTCCGGGGTAAGATAATGCAACATATCGGCAAGTATGATGCCATCGTATTTTTCAAACGTAAAGTTCAGCGCATCTGCATGTTTAAAATTGATCTGCTCCTCCTTACTGAAACAATGGGCGGCTACAACCGTTTTTTCTTCATCATAATCAATACCGGTAATATTTCTATCTCTTGCAGCAAAATGCAGCATATACGACATGAAGCCATAACCACAACCAATATCCAGCAAATTACCCTGCAAAGGCAGTAACTGGTGAAAAGACTCATAATCTTTTTCCAGCCTCACCTTCACCCGCATATACCATTCCAGCACGGGTCCTTTGTAAATATAATTATAAAACAATTGTTCCCTGAACAAGGAGGGAACTTCAACCGATGCCCTTAATTTTTCATATTCAGCTCTGAAATAGCTTCCAACCTGTTTGGCCCGTTCACTGTAACTGCTGCCATAGCTTAGGTTATTCGGTTCAATACGGGGCAAAAACTTAACAGTTATCTCCCCGTCTTTTACCAGCATATCCTTTTTGGTCATCGTGTAGCCGGTACCGTGAATGACTACAGGCAGAATGTCTAAGTGAAGTTGCTCTGCCAGGTAAAAAGCGCCCCTGTGAAATCTTTTCATCCTCCCGTCCGGCGAACGGGTACCTTCGGGAAATACAACAATAGAATAGCCCTTCTTCACTTTTTCACGCATTTGTTCAATACTGTTCTCTGCTCCTGCCGATGCCGAATAATAATCCGCCATGCGCACTATCGCGCCGGAAACAGGCGCATGCCTTACTCTGTCGTTGGTAAGCAATATGAGTTTGGGATACTGCATCATCATTATAAAATTATCTAATCCCGACTGGTGATTGCAGATAATAACAGCAGGCTTTGAAAAATCCTCTCCCAAAGGATTAATGATCGTTTTCTTAACATTGCCCATTATATAAATGAGTGATCTTGAAAACCGGGCAATAGCAACATGAAAAAAATATTTGCCTTTTTCTTTATTGAAAGGGTTGCATTTTACCAGCACAAAGCCGAGTATAGCCAAAATAATGCTGCCACCAATAAACCACACATGGGCGAACGCGGATTTGCAGAAGCCAAAAAAAGTCCAGGGAAATAACTTTTTCTGTGTTCTGTTCCTGATCAGCACAGAAAATAAAAAGGGAATACACACCTGCGCCACCAGCACTACGCATAGTATACCAATAACGGAAATCATGGCAATCGAGCGCAGGGCGGGATGTTGGGCAAAGATGAGCACACCCAGTCCTACGGTAGTGGTTATGGCCGAAAGCAGGATGGATGATTTAAAAGAAGAAAGATTTTTTTTACCGGTTTTATATTCCTGCAACAAACCATCCATAATGAAAATACTGTAATCGTCGCCCAAACCAAAAATGAGTGTAGATACAATAATATTAATAATATTGAATTTGATTCCCGCTATACCCATTATTCCCAGTATCCATATCCAGCTCACCAGCATTGGCAAAAAAGCCATCAGTGCCAGTTCTATTCTTCCGTACGTTACCAGCAAAACAAAAAATACAAGCAAGGAGGTAATGAGTGCTATATTGGTAAAATCGGCATTGATGAGCTCCACAAATTTGCCCGTGAGGTATTGCTTGTCTAATATAGTAACGCCGGGCTTGTTTTCAAAGGCATCGTATACAGCGGCTTTGTTTTGCGCGGGCACTTTCAGCAGGGTTACAACAGTAGCCTTACCGGGCTCTTCGGTAATATAGTCATCAAGGAAGGTTTTGCGAATGGTTGTTAAAGTAGCTTCGTCCGTTTTCTCAAAAGACCTGTCGAGCAATGACGCAAAACGGTTAAACGCGGTGGTGCTGTATCCCAACGCGGCTCCCTGCTGTTTCAATACCAACAACAGTTGTTGCTTTTTTTGCGGAGTCCAGTATTTATTCCATCGTGCTATCCTTAGTTTTTGCAGCGTATCGGAAATAAGGAGTGAGGATACCCCCGAATATTTAGTAATGATATCTTTTTCTTTAAATTGGTCTATCTTTTTTGTCAGATCTTCATTAAACACCAGTGCATCGTTGAGTGTTTTTCCTTCGGCAACCAGATAAACCGACTGCAGGGCGGTTTCATTTATCCTGTTCAGCCTGGCTTCTGCCTTCTTTAAATGCTCCGGCATAAAGTTCATATTGTTCAGTTCTGTTTCAAAACCCACCTGTCCGGAAGTATATATAAATACAACAGTAAGCGCTGCAATACCAGTTAGAATGTATTTGTTATGATCGGGCCGCAGAGAAGCTATCCTGTCAATCCAGGAATGTTTTGCTGCAGCATTCAGTTGATCGTTTTTTTGTGAAGGAAGGAAATGAGGTAAAAAAACAAGGGAGCAAAGTGAAGCGCCAATAAGACTAAAGCCTGCAAAAAGACCCAGGTCTTTCAGCATATCCGACGCCGCGAAGTTCAAACAAAAAAAACCGCCGATGGTGGTAATACCGCCCAGTGTAAGCGGGAAAGCCAGGTCACTTATTACCTTTCCCATATTGCCGGTATGGCGGTAATGATTAAATACATGCAGGGAGTAATTTACGGCTATGCCCAAAATAACCGAACCTGTGCCTATAGCAATAACAGAAATGCTTCCCCGTATAAAATATACAGCCATTAAAGCAAACAGGGCTCCAAAAACAACAGGGATCATTATCAGTACAGGTGCAGCCACCCGCTTAAAATAAAGCCCTATAAAGACGATCAAAAAAATAATGGTAGCCGTTTGCGTAAATAAAGTATCCTTTTCCAATTGAGCGGCATTACCGGCCGAAACTGCAGTGGCGCCAAAATAAGAGGCATCAATATGGGGAAAAACTGTTGCCTGCGTAGCTACAAGGCTATCCAATCCCTTTAAAAAAAATGCATTTTTCCCTGTATTATTAGGAGGATATACAGGCGTAATAAAGAGCAACAGGTTTTTATGGTCTTTGGTTATTACTGCGTTGTCATACAATTCAAAATTCTCATCATACTGGAGTTGCTGTAATTTTTTGAGCGCAATAAAGGAAATACCCACGGGATCGTTGCTGATCATGTTTTTAAAGGCGATGCCCGCAGGGGATGTCAGGGTTTGAATATTCCGTTGAAGCGTTTGGCCAATGACATTCGGCGTAATAAGGCTGTCTATAGTAAGATAATCCTGTTCTGTAAGATAAATGGGAAGGTGTTCATTGATAACATCGAACATAGCCATCGTTACTTCATCATCGACCTTATAACTTATCCTGCTTATATAAGATGAGAGCTTTTGCTGCAACTGTGTTACAAAATCATCCGCAAAAGCAACCAGGCTGTCTGGCCCGGCTACGGCAGTATCTTTTAAGGAAACCATTACTACCAGCTTATCCATGAATTTGGAATGCTGGAAAACATGGTTTAGTTTTTCAACCTTATCATCTTTGGGAAGTATTTTAGAAATATCCTCTTCAAACTTCAGTTGAACTGCAAAGAAGGCCGATGCAATTAAGCAAACAAAGAAGAGCAGATACAGTTGCCATTTGCGTTTTTGAAAATAACCATATATGCCGGCAAAAATCTTCTCCATATCATTGTTGCATTAAACTGCCGTACTCGTTTTTTTTCTGAAAAATGCAAGCAGAGCCCATGTCAGCAGTCCGCACAATATACCCAAAACAATTGCCAGTGTTATGCTGCCGTAAAGGTATTGCTGGAAATTGTTTTTTACAGCATCGAATGTCAGGTCGCTTGTCAAAGTCAGGCTCCCGCCGCCGTTCTTCATCCATACCGCGCCGGTTTTGTAGCTAAAGAAAATGATCAAAGGTATTAACGGCGGTATGCTGATATTGGCCGCTATTATAACCAGCGCCTTATTTAGCTTTAGCACAATGGATAAAAATATGGCAGTAACCAACTGAAAGCCCCATACAGGCATTATGCCCATGCATATACCCAATGCAACAGAAAGGGCTTTTACATAATGCGGTTCATTTACATTAAAAACTTCTTCCCTGAAAAATACTCCCCAGTTTCTCTTTTTAAAAAGAGACCGGAAAAAGTTTCGTGGTTTGATGTATAAAAATGCAACCAGCACCAGCACTGTGTTCAACAGGCTTATCCTGAAAAAATCTTTGAAT
>CAMPJQ010000262.1 GCA_946886925.1 uncultured Terrimonas sp. | reverse complement strand
CTCCGTGGAAATGCAGCAGGGTGGCTGGCAGGCTATACTCGACAACTTTAAGAAATATACAGAAGCAACAGGCAACTGATATTTTCAGGCAGTTTAGCTTGCAACCCTGGTACGTGTAAGGTAAAAGAATCCGTATTCGATCCGGCAGTTTTCATTTTTCTCAATTAAATACCTGGTTTTACAATTTTGTACTGTATGTCAGCGATGATTTTTTACAAAATAAGTAACCATTTCACCGGCAGTTAATTCTTTTATCTCTTTTGTGTGTACTTCATAAAGTTTACACCTGAATTTCATTTTTACTTTTACGAAATATTTTCCGTCGGAATTAAATCCATCTTCTATGCCGGTTATTCTAAAAAAGCTGCCTGTTTGATCATTATTGCTGACCAAACTGAAGGTAGAATAATGTCGTCCTTCTGAACTGGCCCAGGAGATTATAATGCCAGCTCCTATGTTCTGAGTGTGGTTGAATGCAAAAGGATATGATCCCGGTTGAAAGAATTTTTTAAAATCTTCCTCTGTGGCCGAAGAATAATCATTTATAAAGCCTTTTTGTAATGATATAGTCCCTTTGCCTTGTGGGGATGGATAAGCAACAGGTCCCATGCCGGTTCCGATGGAAGCAGTATCGCCAGCTTCCGTAGCTCCAAGCATATCTACAATCTGGTTAAGCCCATCATCCGTAACCGTCAGGTCATAATCATTGCCATCTATCGTCAATTTAAAATATAACCCTTCAGGCACAGGTTCGGACGCCGTATCTTTTGGCAATACAGGAACGGTTAATCGCATCAAAGCAGTGTCTTCCTTTACAGAAAGTAAAATATTTCCCGGTACCAGAGGAATACCGGCGCCATATAAAGTAATTATCTGTTGACCGGTATCTGCAAGTATACCAGAACCCGAAAACGAAATACCGTTAATGGTATCGCTTTTATAATTCCAGTTCCCTGGTTTAATAACATCCACTTTCAATTTTATGCGCTCCGAATCGCTAAGCGGTACTCCCGTTCTAAAATCGCCTGTAATATTAATATTTGAACTGCTGATTGAGCTAAATGGTAATTTAAAGATTGCCGAAGGGTCTGCTTCAGGAGTTTGGGGAAGTTCAACCGATTTCTGGCAGCTTGTTGCAATAAGGCAAAGAAGAAAAAAGCTGGCAGATAAACTAAAAAAAGTATTTTTTATAGATTTCATGGTTACTGGAGGGTAAGGCGTAATATATAAAAGGCAAAAATAATATTTAAAAAATCGTGGTTTATAGTTGGGATCAGGATGATGCGTATTCCTGCTTATATTTTTATAGAAACGAAATTTCATAATATAATATTATTGAAGCAAGAAACCTAATTTTACCCATTGGTAGTTTGGCAAAAGAATCTTGGCAGACTTTCATAAACTATGGTGCATTTAACAAACGCAGAACATGAAATGTTTACTTTTTTTGAAAGAACACCTGACCTGGTATGTATAGCAGGAAAGGATGGTTTTTTAAAAAAAGTAAACCCCGCTGTTATCAATACACTTGGCTATTCGGAAGCGGAATTATATGCCACTCCTATTGAGTCTTTTATACATCCGGAAGACAGGGAATCTACGCGCCGGAAGCGAATAGACCTGTTAAATGGAAAGGCGCTCCTTAATTTTCAGAACAGATACGTTGCCAAACAGGGATATATTGTTTGGCTGGCATGGACTTCTATCTATTTTCCGGATAAAGAAATTGTATTTGCCATTGCAAAAGATATTACTGAAAAAAAACAAATCGAAAAACAGTTCGAAGAAAAGTATGCGAAATTTAAAAGTTTAGCAACTCATTTTAAGAACAGTATAGAAAAAGACAGAAAATACCTTGCTGTTGAATTGCACGAGGAACTGGCTCAGTTGGCTTCTGTTGTAAAATTGGATCTGGAAGATATATACATCAGGGAGCCAGAATTGTCTTTGTCGTCAAAAAGCAGGATAGAACATGCACTGGCGGCATCCGAACTGCTGATCAGTACAATGCGCAGGATTTCTTTTTCCATTAGCCCTCATATGTTAGACGATCTTGGGCTGAATGAAACATTGAAATGGCATTGTAATGAGTTTTCGATTTTAAACGGGATACCCTGTTTGTTTGAAAGTGCATACGATGAAAAAAGTTTAACCCCGGAAGTTAAATTGGATTTTTTCAGGATTTGCCAGGAAGCGCTTAGCAATGTGATGTATCACGCACAGGCCCGCACCGTAAAAATCAGCATTGCAGAGGAAGCTGATCACATCAGGCTTATGATCATTGATGATGGTAAAGGATTCGATAAGGAAAAGATAAAGCAGGATCCGGGGCTGGTCAGGATGCGTGAACGGGCAGCTTCAGTAAATGCTACATTGGTTATTGATAGTGAAATTGGGAAAGGAACGAGTATTGCTGTGAGCATACCCAAAACTTAATCTTTTCCAATGTTCAGCAGCATATCTTCATCATAATTGATTCTTTAGTACATTAGCGTATGAAAAAAATAACAGTAAACTATATGAAGCATATCACAAGACACCTGTTAATACCGGTTGTTTTCATTTTGTCATTATCATCTATATCAGCTAAAGCAGGCATAATTTCTTCTGGTAAACCCGCTGATCCTGCCATTGAAGGGCGCTGGGATATTACGATTGAGGATGGTGGGAAAAAGTTCCCGGCCTGGCTCGAAGTGATCCATTCGGGCCATAAGAGGCTCGTAGGGCAGTATGTGGGAATTACCGGTAGTGCCCGTCCTGTTTCCCTTATTCATTTTACCGATGGAAAAATAAGTTTCAGTTTACCGCCCCAGTGGGAAGAAGAGGATAATGACCTTTCTTTTGAAGGAACCCTTCAGGGTGAAGTGTTAACAGGCACCATGACGGCTGCCAATGGCAAACCGTATAACTGGACTGCCCGCAGAGCTCCCTTATTGATAAGAGAAAAGGCGCCTGTATGGGGAACCCCAATAAAGCTATTCAATGGCAAAGACCTTACCGGGTGGAAAGCGCTGGGTGAAAATCAATGGAAAGTTATTTCGGGGGTACTAACAAGTCCGAAATCGGGCGCCAACCTGATCACGGAAAAAAAGTTTACAGATTTTAAACTCCATGTTGAATTTCGTTGTCCCAGCGGAAGCAACAGCGGCATTTACCTGCGCGGCCGCTATGAAGTGCAGATAGAAGACAGCAAAGGAAAACAGCCGCAAAAGGATCTGCTTGGAGCTGTATACGGATTTCTCACGCCGAGCGAGATGGCTGCTAAAGATGCGGGTGAATGGCAGGCATATGATATAACCCTGACAGGCAGAATGATTACGGTTGTACTGAATGGTAAAACAGTAATTTGTAACCAGACAATACCCGGCATTACCGGTGGCGCTTTAGACAGCAATGAAGGCGAACCAGGTCCCTTATATATACAGGGAGACCATGGTCCGATTGAATACCGGAATATTGTATTAACACCGGCTAAATAGAGTTTATGGTTTGTACGTTTATGGTTTGGAGTTCGGAAGTGTGGTTTAGATTTGACAGTTGTTGAGCTAAACCCTGCTTATTCCATTTCAGAGCATTATGCTTACACCGATAAAAAGATCCCCGGCAGCCTGGCTGCCGGGGATCTTTTTTAAATTGAATTGATTAATTAAGTTCTATTGTTTGCTGATCCTGTACATATTTCCGCCATCGGTAACTGCGTACAGTACGCCGTTGCTTTGAGCAACATCACGGAATCTTTCTTTTTTATCTGCAAGTAACCTTTCTTCTCCAACTACTTTGTTGTTGTCAATTACAAGCCGAACAATATGCATGCCGGCCAATCCGCCTATGAACAGGTTATTTTTCCATTCCGGTATCGCATCACCTGTATAGAATACCATACCGCTGGGTGCAATTACCGGATCCCAGTAATAAACAGGTTGCTCCATGCCTTCCTTTTGCTGGATGGAATCGCCGATCTTTTTGCCATTGTATTCTATTCCATAGGTAATGGTAGGCCATCCATAGTTCTTGCCTGCCTCGATGAGGTTCAATTCATCACCTCCGCGCGGGCCAAATTCAACCTCCCATAAATCACCCGTTACCGGGTGAAGATCAAGACTTTGTGGATTGCGTATTCCATATGCATAAATTTCAGGCATCGCATCTTTCTGGTTGATGAAGGGATTACCCGGAGCAGGCTTGCCTTCTTTGGTGATCTTAAATATCTTACCCAAACCGGAGTTCAGCCACTGCGCCTGTTTACGCCCTTCAAGGATCGATCTTTCACCTGTGCTTACAAACAGGTTGCCATCTTTGTCAAACACCAGGCGGGACCCGAAATGATTTTTGCTGTCTAATGAAGGCGTGGCACGAAAAATAACAGTGGGGTTTTGAATGGTAGCTTCATCGGCAGAAATTTGCCCTTTAGCTACCGCCATTAGGTTTCCTTTGCCCTGCTTTTCTGAGAATGACCAGTAAATGGTTTTGTTTTGGGCAAAATCCGGATCAAGTGCCACATCAAGCATACCGCCCTGGCCGGCATCATCTACTTTCGGAAAACCCGTAATTTTCTTTACCAGTGCACCGTCTGCACTATGGATTTCCATATGACCAGACTTTTCTGTTAGCAGCAGCCGCCCGTCGGGCATAGGAACAACCGCCCATGGCCTGCCCAGGTTTTCGGCTATCTTTTCTACTTTATAGGGTGTGGTGGTTTTTACTCCGGTCACTCTGGTTTGCCCCTCAAAGGCGGGTTTGTAATCCACATTAGGCGTGTTGGTTTCAACAGGCGGAAGCGCTGCAGAATCCTCAGCGGGAGCGTTGGCAGTATTGGCAGACGAATTATTGCCGGCACATCCGTAAAGCGAAACAGCAGCGGCAATAATCGAAAAACATGCGAAAGCTTTCATTTGCATAAAATTGTCTTTAGTTTTATAAGATGTAAATATAATCAAAGTACGGGTTTTATGCTGTCTGTTTAATTCGTCACAACAAAACTATCCCCTT
>CAMPJQ010000261.1 GCA_946886925.1 uncultured Terrimonas sp. | reverse complement strand
ATTCAAAAGGAATAAAAAATATTGTATTGGTTCACGGCGCTTTTGCCGATGGTTCCAGTTATGCAAAGATTATTCCTTTACTTCAGGCAAAAGGGCTAAACGTAATTGCTGTACAAAATCCGCTTACGTCGTTCGCCGATGACGTTGCCGCCACAAGACGTGTCATTGCTCAAATGGATGGACCGGTACTGCTGGTTGGGCATTCGTATGGCGGAATGGTGATTTCCGAAGCAGGAAAAGATCCGAAAGTGGCCGGGTTGCTTTACATGGCTGCATTGGTTCCCGAAGAAGGACAAAACGTTAATGATGTTAATGCTGCAATGCCGCCAACAGCGGTGGGCCCAGAGTTTCAGCTTAGCCCCGATGGTTTTTTATCCCTGTCGCCAAAAGGAATCAACGAGTTCTTCGCACAGGATGTATCACCGGAAGAAAGAAAACTGATCCTTGCAACACAGGTTGCATGGGCTGCATCGGCCACGCAGGAAAAAGTATATAATCCTGCCTGGAAAACAAAACCCTCCTGGTATATCGTAGCAGCAAAAGATGGAATGATCAATCCTGACCTGGAGCGATTCAAGGCTAAACTGATCAAAGCAACCACCATTGAGCTTGCGTCCAGCCATGTTCCCATGGTATCCCAGCCAGATAAAGTAGCGGATTTCATTGTTGGTGCAGCCGGCAAATTATAGGTTGCTATTAAATTGAACAGTTATTGCATCAAATACCGGGGCAATCATTGAGCGGCCATTCAAGCTGTATAGTATTAGGGAAAAGAATGCCTTTGCTCTAACGAAGGCACTCTTTCCAATTTTTGATTGGTATCAGGAGCAATAGATACATGAAGAAATATCACGAAGCTGGGAAAATGAATTTCCTCGGTACCTGCAAACCGGATGGCCGAGATTTTAATTTGGTAAGAAAGGGGCGCAGTAAAGTCAATGTTCAGTTGTTAGGGCGTCAAATGCTGTTTTAAGCCATCTCTCCCAATGGTATTGTCGCACAAGTGAGTGACACCCGAGCGAACGGAACAACAGCTTAATAGCAATCGTGCAACTAAGCACAGTATCCGCCTATTATCTACCGTTTGCCCGCAATACCGTTATTTCTTTCTTCACCTGGTCGTCATAGGTTTTTTTTACGATATAATGCCATTGCCTTTCCGGTACATCTACAAAAAATATATCTCCTTTTTTATGTTTACTCACAGCGTCCTGGAATTCTTTGGGCATCGTGAGCTCGCCAAAAAACCAGCCGGTATCGCCGTGGGTAGTGTTTCCGTCCATAGTATACTGGTCAGAAAGCGCTTCAAAAGAAACGCCTTCGGTGTGTTTTTGCAGGATAACTTTTTTAAGGCTGTCGGCTTCAGCCGGAGAAACTGAAAAACCATCGAGGAATATATAGTTTGCGCGGTAGTTGATTGTTTCTGTACCATCTAACACTTTATATGTAACATAACCCACCGAAAAAATATCGCCTTTGTTTTGCTTTAGCAATCGCTCGTCAATACGCGTGGTATCTGTTCCGAGAGTAAGATAAAGCAGGGTAGGTTTGAGCGCCGGATTGGCATCAATGAATTTTTGCGCTTCCTCTTTCGTGTTGATCTTTTCAAATTGTTCCCTCACTGTTAATTGAGCAAAAATGGGTGTGGAGAAGAGCAGGAAGAACCATACGAGACTAGCTTTCATATTTTTATTTTTGTTGGGTGTATTAAAGTTGCCGGTATTTGTGTTTATAAACAGCAGGTGTATCCTGATGAAGATACTATTTTTTTATAGTCCTTCAATGCTGGTAAGACTCCGGTTTTTGGAGAAACTGTTAATGTTGACATTAATATTTAAAAAATGATCATTGCTGTCTTGGAGAGTTCTGGAACAATGGCAGGAATTGTGAGCAGTTGGTTTGAATGGGGTTGCGCACTTAAACAGTAAACATACCCATAGCATTCACTGGATTGCAATAATAGAAATCACCTATTCTGGATTAGAAGAGCATTATCTTTATAATCCACAGGTCAGGAAAACCAATGCTATGGAAGAAATCCTTTTTATTGCTGTTGCTTTTATTCTTGGTTATATTTTTTTAAAGATTGGCCTTCCCCCATTGCTGGGATACCTCGCGGGGGGCTTCCTGTTATCTGCTTTTAATTATAGCAGTTCACCTCTTTTAGACCAACTGTCGCATATAGGAGTTATACTCCTGCTGTTTACGCTTGGGCTGAAAATCCGCTTAAAGAATTTTCTTCAACCCGAAGTGGCAGTATCCGGATTGCTGCAGATTGCGATAAGTGTTGTTGTGCTCTCCGGCTTTTTCTTTGTGCTCGGTATTTCAGCAGGATTCTCTATGTCGCAAACCATCCTGCTGGCTATGCTTCTTGGTGTAGCCAGTACTGTTGTGGCCGCCAAAGGACTTGAAGATAAAGGAGAACTGGATGCTTATCAAGGCAGGCTGGCTATTGGTATTCTTGTTATGGAAGATATCATTTTGATTGGTATTCTTGCTTTTACCGGTCTTAAAGCGCCATCACCCTGGGCGTTGACATTGCTGTTGCTTCCCTTGCTTAAACCAGTTGCCGTATGGCTGCTTCGTTCCATTAAAGATGCGGAGTTGCTGATGTTGTACGGCATTTTCATGGCACTGGTGGGGGCCTACCTGTTCGAGGCATTGCACCTCAGTGCGGAACTGGGCGCCTTTTGTTTTGGTGTGCTGCATGCCGGTGAAGAAAAGTCGGATGAAATGACGGAAAAGTTGTGGGGGCTTCGTGAGGCTTTCCTGATCGGGTTCTTCCTGAAAATAGGGCTTACGGGAACTCCGGTTTGGCGGGATCTGGCATATGCTTCAGCACTTGTACTGTTCCTGCCTGTAAGAGTGGGGATTTTTTTTACAATCCTCACTGGCTTTCGGCTCAGGGCACGTACCGCTTTTCTTACGGCCACATCGTTGGCCAGTTTCAGCGAATTTGCACTCATTACAGGTGCTGTTGCCATCAGTGCCGGACTGCTGCCCGAATCGCTGCTCCTTACCCTGGCCGCCACGGTGGCATTATCTTTTCTGGTGGGAGCGCCCATTAACAAAAAGGCAAATTTTATTTACAACCGGCTGCAATATTTTTTAGAGCGGTTTGAAAGAAAAAAAGCACGCAGTGATGCCGAACCTAATTCTATAGGCATTGCCAATTTCATTGTAGTGGGTATGGGCAGAACGGGTACGGCTGCATATGACTATTTGTCTAAAAGTGGCAAAAAAGTAGTGGGCTTTGATACCGATCCGGGGGTGCTGGAAAAACATCGCGCCCGCAAACGAAGAATACTATACGGCGATGCCAGCAGCAAAACGCTTTGGGAAAACTTAGATATAGATGAATTGCAGGGCGTAGTGGTTGCCATACGCGAAGCATCGGCTAAACTTAATATTATCGAAACGCTTCGTAAAAGAGGATTTGTTGGGGCTGTTAGCGCGGTAACAGAATCGGAGGAACAGTCGGCAATATTGAAAGAAGCAGGAGTTAATACACTTTTTAATCCATTGGTGCAGGCTGGTAATGAACTGGCAGAAAGAGTAGTGATGTCAAGATTGCCGGTACCGCAGGAATAAAAATGATTCGTAAATAAAGCCAGTTTCCACCTTTAGTAAACTCCTGGTGGTAGAAAAAAATGAATACCCTTGTGCAGGCAGATGAAAACGACTGCGCTGCCGGTAAGCTTACTGACAAAAACAAACCCTATACATTAGTATTCTTTTCAACGGTTCCCCATTTCAATCCGGAACATTTCCGTTAGGGCACAGACAAATAATGGCTGCTATCCTTAAATTCCTCTTCTCGTAACCCGATTTCCCAATTGAGTAAGGTGTTTTTTTTCCCTGCACATATTTTTGCTTTGTCTGACTATTGAATACTAACCCGGCAGCTTCCATATATGAAAATCTGTAATAAAAGGATGTTCCGGTTCCTTCTTTCACCCTGGTGGTGAAGATTTTTTCAGAAGTACACCCACTTTTTATCTCAAACAAACCAAAGTAAAAAGAAATGAAGAAAACCAATATGCTTATTGTTGCAATGTTTGCGCTGCTTACGGGTATTTCAGCACAGCCTGCAACCGGCTATATAAAGGGAAAAGTTACTACAGTGGATAATAAACCGGCCGAAGGCGTAACGATACTCATAAAAAATACGGTGAAGAATGCAGTTGCTGACAATAGCGGCAATTTTGAAATTAAAAATATTCAGCCTGGTAATTATATCCTTGCTGTAAGTCTTGTGGGATATAAGGATGCGGAGCAGGAAATAACGGTTGAAAACGGCAGGGAAACAAACGTATCTTTTCACCTTACATTATCAAACAGGGAACTGAATGAGGTGGTGGTAATTGCCAACAGGAATAGTTTCAAAACCAACCGTACCTCCAACTCGCTGCGGCTGCAAAGCCCTATCTTAGAAGTGCCTCAGAATATTCAGGTTGTAACAGCCAAGCAGATCAACAATCAGCAGATATTTGATATGCTGGAAGGGGTAACCCGCAATGTGAGTGGCGCAAGCAGGGTGGAACACTGGGATAATTATGCACGGATAACCATGCGGGGAAGCAATGTGGGCGCTTTTAGAAACGGTATGAATGTATCTACGGCATGGGGCCCTTTAACGGAAGATATGAGCATGGTGGAAAGGATTGAATTTGTAAAAGGCCCTGCGGGATTTATGTTGGCCAATGGCGATCCCAGCGGCTTTTATAATGTGGTAACCAAAAAACCCAGCGGACGTAATAAAGGCGAGGTGGGCATATCAATGGGCAGCTTTGACCTGTTTCGCGCCAACCTTGATCTCGACGGGAAGTTTTCTGAAGATGGAAAATTATTATACCGCATCAATGTAATGGGACAGTTAAAAGGCTCGCACCGTCAGTTTGATTTTAATAACCGTTATTCTGTTGTACCCGTATTGAAATACCTGATAGATGATAAAACATCTGTTACTTTAGAATATACGCACCAGTTTTCTGAAGTGAATGTAAT
>CAMPJQ010000260.1 GCA_946886925.1 uncultured Terrimonas sp. | reverse complement strand
GTATTAGAAAGCTGGCTGGAAACATAAACGCCACTTCTGTCTCTGGCTTCTACCCAACCCTGCGCATTTAATTCTTCGTAGGTCGCCACCACAGTTTTACGGTTGAGTTGCAGGCTCTGCGCCAGTTCACGTGAAGAGGGAAGCGCCTGGCCCGGCTTCAGGATCCCGCGACAGATCAATTGAATAATTTCCGATTCTAATTGCCGGTATAAAGGACCATGCTCACCGTCTTTTTTAAATGAAATTTCAAGAATTTTTTTAATCATAAACTGGACCCTTGAATATTTTGAAATTGGCCCACTAAGGTAACCAGGTTAAACTTTAATTTTATGCCAGATTTATAAGACCAATTGTATAATTTAAATATTAAAATCATGTTCAAAACAAAAGTGTATTGCAAGAACACTTCCTTAAACGGGTGTTTGTTGATGAGCAAAAAAGGAGGTGTGTTGTGAAAGCAATAGTAGCAACAGATCAAGCCGCGGGCAAGGCCGGAATGCAGCTTGTGGAGCGCCCTGAGCCGCAAGCAGCGATAAATGACGTTATCGTTCAGGTTCATGCATCGGCAATGACAGGGGATGAACTGTCGTGGCCCTCGACCTGGACCGATCGTGCAGGCCGTAACAGAACGCCATCAATCCCCGGCCACGAGCTGGCTGGCATTGTCATCTCTATAGGCTATGGAACAACGGGTCTATCCTTAGGACAGCGTGTGTTCGGCCTCACGGACTGGTACCGCGATGGTACGCTGGCTGAGTATGTGGCAGTTGAGGCACGCAACCTCGCGCCGCTGCCGGCCGATGTTGACTTCATGGTTGGCGCAGCTCTCGTGATGCCAGGCCTGACCGCATGGCAGGGGCTGTTCGAGCATGGCCGCCTTCGCGCGGGACAGACCGTTCTTGTACACGGTGCGGCCGGTGTGGTGGGTTCAATGGCGACCCAACTCGCACGTGCTGTTGGTGCTTATGTCATCGGCACCGGGCGCGCAGGGGGTCGCCAGAGAGCACTCGATTCCGGTGCCCAGGAGTATGTCGATCTCGAAAACGAAACGTTGCGGGATGTCGGCGAAGTAGATTTGGTTTTCGATGTATTCGGTGGGGATATTGCCAATCAGTCCGCAAGCCTTGTTAGGTCTGGGGGAACGCTGGTGGGCATTGCTGGGCCGATTGAGGCCCGGCCTGCTAACGGATCGGCAATCGACTTTGTGGTGGAAGCAAATCCAAACCAGTTGAATGAGATCGTCCAGCGACTGCGTGAGGGACGTCTGCGGGCGAATATAGGGAATACATCTACCCTCAACGATGCTGTTGCCACCTTCAATTCAACCAGCCGGGTCAACGGAAAAACGATTATCCGCGTTCGCCCATAAAAGCTCATCCGCTGAGGTGTTTACAAGCCATTGATGATTGTTGTGTGCTTTCAACGAATGAAGAATGGAGTATGTACCCTCAAATTTGAGGATGAGCATACTCCATTTTCTTTCTGTATTGGTAGCATAAATAATCTTTCAGATTCGCCGGGCATAATCCTGATAGAGCAATTCAGTCAGATTTTTTCCACCTTTTGCACGGTTATTTACAATAGCTATGGATCTTCGTATATAGCATGGCCTGCATTCCCAATCTATTCCATAAAAATGGAAGGGATTGAGGATTGTAGATAAACAAGGATTAAAACAGGTTTAAGCATTCGCGTTGTATTCCAACAATCTGCAACAAAAAAGCCTCAACTTTTGTTGAGACTTTTAGAGTGACCCCGTCAGGATTCAAACCTGAAACCTTCTGATCCGTAGTCAGATACTCTATTCAGTTGAGCTACGGGGCCAATCAGTTTACTTTTCTATCAATTACTTTTTTTTATTTCCTGCTCAAACCCAAAACCTTCTGATCCGTAGTCGGATACTCCCTGCCTGCCGGTAAATATTCAGTTGAGCTACCTGCTTTTTCTGCAGGCGGGCGGCAAAGATAAGGCGACAACCTAAAAATGCCAAAAGAATAATAGAAGCGAACGGCAGTCAGCTTTCAGCTGTCAGGTGTGCGGCTTTCAATGTTTCGTTTTCACCCTTCTATTCAACCGGGCAGGCATTTTCACATTTTCAAATTCCCACATTTCCTTTTACCTATTTTCACCTCTCTCATCTGACCTCTTACCCTTAATAGTGCCACCTCACAAATGCTTCCATGGCCGCGTATTTAATGAGTCCCAGTTGAGCGTACAAATCGGCGGTATTGGCGTTGCGTTCTTCGGCCCGTTGCCAGAACTCACGGGCATCCGTACCCTGGAAGGGAACGGAATCTTTTTGCGACTGGTGTATGAAAATGCCAAAACGCTTTTTAAGCACCTGCTCCGGGCTCATGGGGATCGCCATTTCTATCTCAGTAATATCCCACTCCTGCCATGCGCCTTTATAGAGCCACACCCAGCAATCCTTCACCCATTCATCTCCCTCCGCTTTAATTCTTTTGAGCGATTCAAAAACAATTTCAAGACACACTTTATGCGTACCATGCGGGTCGGCCAGGTCGCCGGCGCAATATACCTGCTGTGGTTTTAGTTCACGCAGTAGTTTCATGGTTATCTGCACATCTTCTTCGCCCATCGGCTTCTTTTCAATGGTGCCTGTTTCATAAAAGGGCAGGTTCTGAAAATGAGCACGCTCATCTCCAACTCCTACATACCGGCAGGTGGCCTTGGCTTCACATCTGCGGATAAGTCCTTTAATATTCCTTATTTCTGTTGTATCTACCTGGTTCGTTTTTTTGTGTGAGAGATAGCGGCGGGCATCCTCCAGGATGTGTGCTGATTTTTCATTGTTAATGCCGGCGATTTCTTCAAAACCTACTACAAAGTCCATGAAACGGGTCACAAATTCGTCTGTGACGGCAATGTTGCCAGAAGTCTGGTAGGCTACATGCACTTCATGTCCCTGGTCGTGGAGGCGCTGAAAAGTTCCGCCCATGGAAATAATATCATCATCGGGGTGCGGTGAAAATACAACCACTTTTTTAGGATAAGGGGTTGACCTTTCGGGGTGCTGCGGAATATCGGAATTGGGTTTGCCTCCCGGCCAGCCGGTGATGCTGTCGCGCAGCATATAGAACACCTGCAGGTTAATTTCGTATACATCACCTTTTTCTACCAGCAAATCGCCTAGCCCGTTATCGGTATAATCGCTGTTGGTTAAACTCAATACCGGCTTATTTAATTTAATAGCCGCATTAATTACCGCCCTGCGGATGAGCTTTGGTGTCCACTCGCAATCGCCGGTAAGCCAGGGCGATTTGATGCGGGTAAGTTCCGAAGCCGCCAGTTCGTCCAGTATAAAAGTGCAATTATCATGATTCTGTAATAAGGAAGCAGGAATGGATTCTGTGATATTATCCTCGGCAGCGGCTTTTACTACCGGAGCTTTAAACTGCCCCCAGGCCATCAGCAATATTTTCTTCGCTTTCATTATGGTACTTATGCCCGCGGTAATGGCCAGGCGGGGTACCTGTGAAATATTGACAAATTCGTATGAATTGGCCAGCCGTGTTGAATTTTCAAGCGTTACCAGCCTTGTTTTAGAATATACACTCGATCCGGGCTCATTAAATCCAATATGCCCGTTTACTCCAATGCCTAATATCTGCAGGTCAATACCACCGGCTTCTTCAATCATTTGTTCATAACGAACGCAATATTGCTTCACTTCGTCCTTTGGCCACTCACCGCTGGGTATATGGCAATTGCTTTGGTCTATATCAATATGATCGAAAAGGTTAATCTTCATGAAGCGATGATAACTCTGCAGCGCATTCTTATCAATAGGATAATATTCATCTAAATTAAAGACAACCACATTTTTAAAACTTACGCCTTCTTCCTTATGCAGCCGGATCAGTTCGGCATACAGCGTTTTTGGAGTGGAGCCGGTTGCCAGCCCTAAAACACAGGACTTGCCCTGCGACTGCCGCTCTTTAATGAGGTTGGTAACTTCCCGGGCCGTATACCGGGATCCTGCTTTAAAGTCGGGAAATATCTGGCAGGAAATTTTCTCAAAAGAATCAACCATACTCATGCTCAGTTGGGATTTAGATATTTTAATTGTTTAAATAGTTGTTCATGGGAGGAAACTGCAAGATAGGAGTAAAAATGCATTCATTTTATATCAGGCAAAATTTTGGACAAACGTTTGTGGATGGGTATCTTTATTGTTCTTTCCGTTCCATAAACCCCTGTAGAATATCAACGGTATACTTAAAATATTTTCATATGAAATACTTGTCACAATATGTCACGGGAGGGGTAATCATGGTTTTTTTACTCGCGGGTTTAGTTATTCCAAAAGGTTTTTCGAACGGATACGCCGATTCCGCAATGCTGAATGGTGCATGGCACAACACCAATGGCAGCATTGAACAGAGCTTTATTATAGCAGATGGGTATTGTATGCTTACAAAATACGACAAAGTCAATAAAAAATTCATACATAGTTTTGGTGGGTCTCTTACCCCCGCGGGCGACAAAATTAGTCTTAAGGTAGAGTTTAACAGCAGCGACAAAACCCAGGTGGGCAAAACAGTTGAATATGATTGTTCCATCAATAACAATATACTTACCAGCAATATAGGTGGAGCAAAAGCGGATTGGCAGAGAACGGATAACGGGAAAAGTGATTTGGCAGGTAACTGGCGCATTACACAGCGTAAACAGGGAGATAAAATGGGAGATATACCCCTGCGTGCAAGAAGAACCCTGAAACTTTTAACGGGAACGCGCTTTCAATGGGCGGCCATCAATATAGAAACGGGAGAATTTTCCGGAACGGGCGGCGGCATATATACTTTTACCAACGGGAAATATACAGAACACATTGAATTTTTTTCACGCGACAGTACCAGGGTAGGCGCTTCGCTGAGTTTTGACGGGAAAATTGAAAATGGCAACTGGATCCACTCCGGCTTAAGTTCCCGTGGCGATCCGATATATGAAATATGGTCGAGGATGAAATGATGGAATACAAAGAAACAAATA
>CAMPJQ010000259.1 GCA_946886925.1 uncultured Terrimonas sp. | reverse complement strand
AAAATACACTTATGCGTAGTTTTTCCGAAAAAAACAGGAGATTAGCGCACATTTTTTTTATACAACACAGAATGGTTACGGTTTTACTTTTGAAGGACTTCAGCTTTGCACCAATCATATTTTCCGGCAGTAGCCGTCTATAGTAATTTTCCGATGAGAAGCATTTAATTCTGTGCCTTTGAGAAAGCAATGTTTTTAACCGTCCGTATAAAAACATTGAACCGCAGCATAAGCTGCACCTGAATGTCCATATCATATGAAAACCTGAACAGCAGCAGAGAAGGCAATAACGTTGATTTCATTCCTCTGTAACCAACCGGAAATTATTTTTCATTTTCTGCTGCTTTCATTTTGTTACCATTTCCCCAGGAAATTTCCTTTACCGCACCATGTGATTGCAGAGCCCTGATTATTTCAGCAAATTCTTTTTCTTCTATTTTAACGAAAGTGATTCGAATGCAATTTTCGTTTTTGATTTCATTCAATGAGTTATGTACGCCATCTACATGTTTATTAAATAGCAGTCCGCCCATCATTTCAGCTATATCTGAAGCATAAGCGGTAGTGAACTGAAGATATCTTTGTTCAAAGCGACCCATTATTTTTTTCTCTAAGGGCTGCAAGGCCCAGAGTATAAGCAGGGCCATTGCCGTTGTTACACCTGCTGCAAAGTACATACCACCACCAGTCGCCAGCCCAATGGCAGCTACAGTCCATAAACCCGCCGCGGTGGTTAATCCTTTAATTTCTGTTTGTTTCAGCAACACTATTGTTCCGGCTCCTATAAAACCGATACCCGTTATAACCTGTGCGGCAACCCTGGATGGATCAAGGGACACATTTTCATTCATTAATACATCAGTAAAGCCAAAAGCCGATACCATCATTATAAGAGAAGACCCTACACAAACCATCATATGGGTTCGCATTCCTGCAGATGACCATTTCTTTCTTTCTCTTTCCAATCCTACTACTGCGCCAAATAATGCAGCAGCAAGCAAACGGGTTAATATTTCAATCCACGAAATCATTATTTGAAATGAATGATACAATTGCAAAAAACCGTGCCGGGATTTTTTATGCAAATCGGCCGCTATTAAGTCAATTATTTCAATTCCCCCATCATAAGACTTACCGAATGGATTATGCTTTATAAAAATGTGAGGAAAAAATTCCACAACCGGCTTAAGATATTAAGTTATAACCGACAACACGCTAAATGCAAATTGCATGAGAAATGCCGGAAGCAATAGCTTGATTTTTTTTATCAGGCTTTTTGTCTTATCATACGGGGTGCAGAGCCATACCCTGTAAGATTAAATCTTTTCACTACCTTTTGCATGGCTTGTATATTTCAAAATGCTTCAACAAATTTCAGGGAGCTGATTATAAGGAGCGAAGGCATGATTATTGGCTCATAAAGACGAACCATGCGGGTGTTTGGCTTAAGCAAAAAATTTACCATCGAAAATGAAATTTCAAAATAAAGAAAGGCAAAACAAAGATGTATTTTCCGAACTGTTCCCCCAGGCTATTTCGGTACTAAAAAAAACGATTATCACTCCGCTATTTTCTGATAATCTTTTTCAAAAATATGCCAATGAAAAACCGCCGCTGCGTTCCGAGCTTTTTACCTTGCAGCAAATGGAACACTACGCCAGGGGATTGGCGGCCAAGCATATATTAACCAAAGGTGAGCCTTCAGAAAAAATGCTGAAGCGGTTAGGAGAAAATGAACGCCTCCTGATGGAAATTCATGACCTGCTTACCAAAACAATTAAGTCTAACATCCGCATTGCGCCGGCCGGCGAATGGCTACTGGATAATTTTTATCTTATTGAAGACCAGGTAAACACCGGTAAAAAGCATTTACCCAAAGGATATAGTAAAGGTTTACCCCAACTCGCCAACGGGGCATCGGAAGGTTTGCCCAGGGTATATGATATTGTGGTAGAGTTAATTTCGCACAGCGATGGAAGAGTTGATTTCGAAAGTTTATCGGGTTTTATAAGCGCCTACCAGTCTGTAACTACTTTGCAACTGGGCGAATTGTGGGCTATCCCTATTATGCTCCGCCTCGCTTTAATTGAAAATCTACGTCGCTTATCAACCGAAATAGCATTAGACATCCTGCATAAAAACCTTGCCGATTACTGGGCCGACCAAATGCTGGAAACGCTGGACAAGGATCCTAAAAACCTTGTGTTAGTAATAGCTGACATGGCCCGGACAAAGCCCCCGGTAGAAGGTGCTTTTGTAGCAGAGCTTACCAGGAAACTTCAGGGCAGGGGCGCTTCATTGAGCTTACCCCTTAGCTGGATTGAACAATTTGTATCAGACATGTCGCTGACCGGCGCCGAACTGGTACACATCGAAAATCAAAAACAGGCCGCCCGCCAGGTTTCTGTAAGCAACAGCATCAGCAGTCTCCGGTTTTTAAACAGTACCGACTGGCGCAAGTTTGTAGAGCAGGAAAGTATAGTTGAAAAAATATTGAACGAAGATCCGGATGGCACATATGAGAAAATGGATTTCTATACAAGAGACCATTACAGGCATGTGGTTGAAAGAATATCCAAATACAGCACTTTGTCCGAAAAGGAGATAGCCCAAATAGCCATAGACCAGGCCAGGTTGAGTCCGGAAGATGGAAGGAAGAAGCATGTGGGATACTATCTTGCAGACCGCGGAGTGAGCAAGGTTGAAAAAATGGCAAAGGTAAATATGCCCTTTACTAAAAAATTACGAAAGCATTTTGCTGCTTTGCCTTTGTTTTATTACCTGTTGAGTATCGCCATGCTCACTTTTTTGTTTTGCCGCATAATTACTTATAACATCACCCAAAACCTGCAAACCTGGCAATACAGCTTGCTGTTGCTGATTTGCGCCATTGCTGCAAGCCAGCCTGCAATAATATTATTGAACTGGCTTACTACCCTGCTTACACGCCCCGACCCATTGCCGAGGATGGACTTCTCGTCAGGGATACCGCAGGAGCACAGCACACTTGTTGTTGTACCTGCGATGCTTACAAATACCGATGCGGTTGATGAACTGGTTGAAGCGCTGGAAGTGCGCTTTGTTGCTAACCGCGACGACCACCTGCATTTTGCACTGCTTACCGACTTTAAAGACGCCGAAACACAAACACTACCCGAAGATGAGCTACTGCTTGCCTATACTAAAAACAAAATCATTGAACTCAATGAACGATACGGTAAAACCACTCCTGATATTTTTATGCTCTTCCATCGTCCGCGCAAATGGAATGAAAAAGAAGGGGTATGGATGGGACATGAACGAAAGAGAGGAAAGCTTGAAGAGCTGAATGCCCTGTTGAGGGGCAAAGACGATGATAACTTTTCATCGGTTACAGCCAACAAAAACCTTTTTGCAGACATTAAATATATTATTACGCTCGACACAGATACTAAACTGCCGAGAGAAGCTGCATGGAAAATGACGGCTACTTTAGCACATCCGCTCAATAAAGCGGTGTATAATGATTATAAAAAAAGAGTAACAGAAGGTTATACCATTTTACAACCCAGGGTTTCCAACAGTCTTCCGGGACCTACAGGTTCTTTATATGCACGTATACATGGCAATGAACCCGGTATTGATCCTTATACCCGGATGATTTCTGACGTATACCAGGATCTTTTTGCGGAAGGCTCTTTTATTGGCAAGGGCATATATGACGTAGATACTTTTGTGCAATCGCTTAAAGGCCGGTTTCCTAAAAACCGTATTCTTAGTCATGATCTGGTTGAAGGTTGTTATGCCCGTTCAGGTTTTTTGAGCGATGTACAGTTATATGAAGACTACCCACCCAGCTATCATGCCGATATGCAACGCCGCCACCGGTGGATACGTGGCGACTGGCAGATACTGAGATGGCTGTTTCCGTTTGTGCCGGCTCCGGACAAAAACTACAGACGAAATCCGCTGAGTACTTTATCACGCTGGAAAATTTTTGACAATATCCGGCGCAGCCTCGTACCCGCCTGCCTGGTACTGTTGCTGTTATACGGCTGGTTATTCACTTCCGGCAGTTTCTGGACTTTTGTTGTAGTGGGCATCATTGTTATTCCTTCCATCATAAAATTTATATGGGAAGTATTTAACAAGCCAAAGGATATTGGTTTTTATCCCCACCTTTTATTTACGATACACGCTGCAGGAGATAATTTCTTCCGTCACCTTCTCGACCTTTTATTTCTCCCCTATGAAGCTTTTATAAATATCCATGCCATTTTGCTCACTGCCTGGCGTATATTCATTTCTAAACGCAAATTACTGCAATGGAATCCTTATGGCAATTCCGTACGTTCCACTCCAAAAACACTTGCAGCAAATTATGCCACCATGTGGGTGGCGCCTGCTTTCGCAACAGCAGTAGTGTTATTTTTACTGTATAAAGATTCCCCGTCTGTTGCTGTGGATTTGTGCGTATTGATATTGTGGATGCTCTCTCCGGGCATTGCTTATATTGTGAGCATACCCCGCAAACCAAAGAAAGCTGCACTTAGTGAAGATCAAATTATTTTTCTTCAAAAGCTTTCCCGGAGAATATGGGCTTTTTTTGAAAAATTCGTGAACTATGAAGACAACTGGCTTCCCCCCGACAATTATCAAAAAAAGCCCGGACCAAAAATTGCGCACCGTACATCGCCCACCAATATCGGACTGTCACTACTCGCTAATCTTACTGCTTTCGATTTTGGTTATTTATCGGCCGGCAGATTGATAGACCGCACTACCCGTACGCTTAATACAGTACAGGCATTGGAAAAGTACAGGGGACATTTGTATAACTGGTACGACACAATAACACTCTCCTGTTTGCAGCCAAGATACATTTCCAGTGTAGACAGTGGAAATTTTACCGGACACCTGATTACTTTAAAACAGGGTTTACTGGCTTTAAAAGAAAACAAAATATTTTCTGTCAAAGCATTTGATGGGCTTCGTGATACAATAGCCATATTGCTCGAAAAAAATGAGCATGACAATTT
>CAMPJQ010000258.1 GCA_946886925.1 uncultured Terrimonas sp. | reverse complement strand
AAGGCGTTTACCGCCAGGATCTTGGTGATTATTATTCCATCCAGAATGAATTTCCCAGGGTATATGGCATTGCAGAAGGTGGCTTGCCTGAAGGGGCTTCACCTTTGAGAAAAGCGCAGGCTTACCAGTTAAAAGCCTATCTTTTATTTTTCGACCAGTTATTAGCCAATTACCTGTCGCAACTGCAGCATATGCGTTCTTTATTCGCTTTATCCGCATCAAAAAATGACGAGGAAAATCACACTTATTTTATCAGCCAGCTTTCGTCCGTTCCCGATCTGCAGAAACTGCTTCGTTTCAATACTAATGAAAGCAATGCAAATGCTTTGGGTACAGAGGGAACTATACTGGTGCTGCCGGTAGATAAAATGAAATTGCTTAAGCATAAAGAAAACAATACATTAAGGAACTTATCGCCCGATAATATTGAACCCTATACTTTTTCCACCTTGTCCGAAAGGGATACGGTTATCAGTCAGTTGAAGAACGACCTTGTATTTGAACAATACGAATGTGAATATATTACTAAAGCCGACGATTGTGTTTTCTATTATATCCTCACCAGTTCTGATGAAATAGCGCTGGTTAGTAAAAGATATTTTAAAAGTTTGCAGGAAGCTGCAGAAAATGCCAGTTCAGTAAAATACATCGGAACGTTTAGTGAAAACTATCGTTCCTTTGTTTCTTCAACCGGTGATTTTTCATTTGATATAGAGCTCAACCTGCTCACATTTGAGAAATACCTGCAACTGATTGTTGAAAACAAGGAATTGTTTGTGCAACGCAGGCAGCAATTCTTAAATCACCTGCTCTCCCGGTTTGCCGAACAATTTACGGATTATGCGTTACTGTCCTTTGGTTTCTCCAGTAACGGGGATGCGTCATCGTCCGGTATAAAAGGCAAAGAGGTATTTTTAACGCATTACGCAGATATCAGCAGCAACAGGGGCAAAGCCTTCGACTATTTAAAGAACAACTGGAACAATGATAATGTTTCCGGCTTCGAAAAAAAAGTGAAGGCCACCAGCGGAGTCGCTAACTGGAAGCGGCATAGTCTCTGTAATTTTGAAGTAGCTGAATATGAAGAGCAGTTTGAAGTGGTATTAAAAATTGCCGGTACTTCCTGGTTCAGGGTTGATGAAAAATTTGATACAAAAGCTGAAGCATTAATAACGGCCAAAGCCCTGTTTACTGCATTGCCGGATAAGGAAAATTATCAGACTGAATTTATTAAACACGACAATGCGTATAAACTAACCATACATTACTTGCCCAATCATTCAGCGGCTTTCCCGTTTCAATACAGCGCTGAAGAAGATGCTATGGCGGTTGCCGAAAATATTACGGGATTGTTTGCAGAAAAAGATCCTGCCGGGGCTGTTTTTGAAAGCACATATATCTATATTCCCAGGTTAAATGATGCAGAGGGTGAAACAGTACGCCTATCCGTTGCTTTCTATCAGTCAAACGAAGAAGCACGAAAAGCGGTATTGAAAACAATAATGAAAATTGACGATCGAAAAAAATGGGAATATGATGAAAATGGTACAAACCTGGGTGCATTGTATTACAATGAAAGAAATGTCAACACCTTTTCCTTCATAAATACAAGCGCTTTCAAAGTTGATATCAATGATACCATTTTAGGAAAACCCGGCCGGTTTACCTATGCCCTGCTTGATAAAGAAAATAATTTCAAATTTCAACCGGTAAATGAATTTAACAATGCCGCAGAAGCTCATGCTGCTGCGGAAGCGTTACTGGCTTTGTTAAGCGAAGCGCAGCACTATGAAGTTTCCCTCAATACCTCAACAGGTAAATTCACAATCCGGATTATAGATCATGGAGCGGTGCAGGCTATTTGTGCAATTGAGAGCAATTCGTCCGAAGAAGCGGAGCAGGTTCAGCAACAGGTGCTCGCCATTCTAAAAAAACATTCCTACTTTATTGCAATTGATAAAAAACCTCATCGTTGGAAATTTAATTATTTGCTGGGTTATGAAAAAAACAATCAGTATACATTTCACAGCGTAAATGAATATCCCGATCCAAAAGAGGCATTGAATGCTGCTACTTTGTTTTATGATGCTTTACCAACCCTGAAGGCTGATGCAGTAAAAAACGAACTTTTTTTGGTAGCGCATGTAAACAAAGAAAATATCAGCTCTGTAAAATTAATCTCCGGAAACAAGCCAGGAGATATAACCAAACTTAAAGCGGCTGTTGGTAAATTATTAACGGAACAAAAAGAGGTGAAGCGGCTTTCCCAAAATCCGGAGCCTGCCTCATTTTTTGATAGTGTGCATTTGGATCCTGTTAGTGAACAGGGTTTGTTTGTGTACCGGCTGGTAGACAAAGACCGGCCCATTGCTTTTTATAGCAATCCTTTTACTGATAAAGATAGCGTTGCATTGGAATTAAAAAGCCTGGTTAAATTGTTTAAACACGGCGCCGGCTACCTGCAAATTTGTATGGGTGGCGATATCATTAATAAAAGAAAAGATGCAGCCACAAAAATAACGAGGTATCATTACCAGCTTAAATGCCTGAATCAATTTTATCCATCAGGCCCAATGGCTGGAAAACCTTTAATTCTTTTAGAAAGTGCGCGAGGTTATCAAAGCAGTGAAGATGCAGAAAAAGCATTTACTGAAAATTGCCAGTTGTTGCTGCACATGGCATCTGATCCGGAAAATTATGGGAAATCCATAAGCCTTACAGAAACCCTTATTCATAATACAGATTCCTTTGGCAATAGCAACGGTATTGCTTTTGTACCTGCAGCAACAAAGGAAGCGCTGGGTGTTATGGATAATGTTGTGATAGATGCATTAGTGAAAATGGCGCTTACCTATCCCATACGGATGGTGCAGTATAAGAGCGATCGGTTTTATGAACTTTTTCCGTGTGAGCAAAATCCCGCTGAAATCATTACGGATAAATGTGTTAAGAAGAATATGCCATATGTGTATTATTTCGCATTGCTATCTCCGGAGCAGGGCGCTGAAAATTGGCAGAGCATACAATTTTATGATAAGCCGGAAGATGCCAGGAAAGATTTTGAATTTTTCCTGATGCTCTTGTGGTACAGGGGTAATTATTACGTGGATTGTGATCAGTGTGTTAATGATAAAACCATATACCGGGTGTACCTCAGGGAAGTGCTGGCAGAAAGCGCTGAACGCTTTAGCACGGAAGAACAGGCCTGGGGCAGGGAAGGCGTGCAAAAACTCATTTGCGTTTCGCAAACCAATAACGCTTTTCATAGGTACAGGCGAAAAGAAGACTGCTGTTATTCATTTTATGTGGCCTGCGGTACCGGGTTTATTTATCATCCCTGCAAATACGATACGCCTCAAAAAAGAGATGAGGCATTACTGAAATTGTACCAGTCAATTAAGGAAACAGTACAAAAAAAAGCATGGCAAACGGAAAATAATGATAATACAGTCCTATTGAAGAATGCTAATGGAACCGCATTTGCCGCTGTTACTATCAATAACGGGAACAACAATTGTATTAGCGACAGGATAGCAGTTTTAACCGGGTATGTTGACTCACACAACAATTATAAGGAAGAAGAAGGAAGAATAATTTTACGGAATGATCAAAATGAAATAATTGCCGATTCACTTCAGAAGGATATAACGCTAACAGCATGGAAAGAAATGTTGCAGTTGTTCGTTTGCTATTATCCTGTAAAAAAAACGAAGGATGTAAAAACAGGCGGGGATAATTACAGCTATTGTATAGAAATAAAACTGCCCGGTTTCAATACCTGCAATGAAGATATACTGGAAGATAAGCCCTGCGGCTGCGGTAGTGAAGCCGGAGAAGATGAGCCACCCTGTTATATTGCATGGAAAGGTGATTGCTGCTATGCTACATGTGCGGAAGCGGAACAAGCTTTACAAACCATCACGAGGTTACTACTGAATTATGGCTACTACCAGCCTGTATTTGATTGTGAATGCAATTCCTACGGTATTGCCATTCAGTTCAGCAGGAATATGGTGATAGCCGATGAAAATATTACCTGGTACTGGCAGGAAGCGGCTATCCGCAACTGGCAAAGCAGTGAAATTATAGCGGTTAACCCACAATGTTATACCAGCCCGGAAATGGCTTGTGAAGCAGTAATCCGTGCCGGAGAGCGGATCAACAGCGAAGGGATGCACGTGGTAGAACATATTTTGCTACGCCCGCGCTGCAACCCCGAAGACTGCCGTTGCGAACAATACAATAAGCAATGTGATGATGAAACAGGATGTCGTTTTGTATGGCCTGCTCAGGATGAAGACCCATGCAGGGAGGAAAAAGATATCTGTTTTGTTCCGGGCGCCGACCGGTATTCCTTTATTGCTACCGTAGTATTGCCTGCCTGGCCGGAACGTTTCCGAAAAAAGGAAAACAGGGCGTTGCTTGAAAATATTTTATACCGCGAAGCCCCTGCACATATATTGCTGCGCATATTGTGGTTGGCGCCACACGATTTTTGTTGTTTCGAAACAAAATACAAGGGCTGGGGCCGCTGGCTTGCGCAAAAGAAAAATTGCATTGATGATTTCACTGTATGTGATTTCCTTGCATTTTTATTTGACCGCAATTATGAATGTTTGGATGATTGCATGGTATGTCTTCCCTGCGGAGATGATATACAGCAAGCCAGTCGTTGTTTTGCTGAAGCAGATAATACAGAAAGAAAGAATACATATTTGTCCCAGATCAATGATCTCTATTGCTGGTATGATCAAAACTGTGATCAATACGAATTTGAAGCCTGCGAAAAAAATGAGCCCGGTGATCCGGACGTTCCCGGTGGCCCCATATTAAACATAGGAAGGCAGCCGTTGAATGTAATAGAAGAAATAAAATCTCCGCCTGTTAAAAAATCCGGCATAGCCAGGAAAACGAAAGAAACAGCCACTGATTTATCAGAAGATAATCCCGGAGCAGCCAGGCAAAAACGGCAGGTGGTAAACAGCCGCGCGGCGCGCCAGCGCAGGCCGAAGCCGGCCGCC
>CAMPJQ010000257.1 GCA_946886925.1 uncultured Terrimonas sp. | reverse complement strand
CTTTTATGCTTCATAGCAATCGTTTTTCAACCTGCACTTAAAGTTTTTCATATACTTATAAACGTGGTTAACGTTCGTAACGTATGCAACACATGAGTGTTTATGCAGAGATTTAATACGAATGGATATACTACTATAAAACCTGTTTTGTTTGTACGGGTATGCAGCCTTACACACATATTTCCACATAAAAGAAAACCCTTATCTGCTCTAATAAGTGCTCATAAACCATTCACGCTGTTGATTCTTGCGGGGCGAGACATGTATATGGCAAAAAAAACTACATCTTCGCGATATAATAATCTACAAAAATGAGGCATCTTTTCGTTTTACTGATCCTGCATATTTGGTCGGGTATACTGTTTGGTCAGCAGAAAGTGAACATCATCAATAAAGAAGATCTTTCATTCCTTGAAAACATTACAAAAGCAGTAATGGACAGCTCGCGTATTTATCCTCGCCAAAGCATTCCCTCATTTGGGTCCAATCAAACGGGGGGAACACTCATCCGTCCCGGCGGAAGAGCTACTTACCCGGCGTTCTGGATCAGGGATTACGCCATGTCGCTTGAAACAGGTTTTGTAAAAGAAGAAGAACAAAAGCATATGCTGCTGTTAACCGCTTCAACGCAATGCGATCAAACCTGGATCACCAAAGGAGGAAGCATGGTGCCTTTTGGAGCCATTGCAGATCATATCCGCATTGATAACAGCTTACCGGTTTACTTTCCCGGCACCTACGATGTGGAAGAACAGGGAGTAAAGGAATTTGGCATGTTTCCTCCCTATTGCGACCAATTTTATTTTATAAAGATGGCTGATCACTATATAAAATCTACCGGCGACACGGCCATCCTTTTCAAAGAAATAAACGGAACAAAGCTGATTGACCGGCTTGAGATCGCTTTTGCAGTACCGCCTTCGCGAAAAGAAAATCACGTTGTTTATACCAATGAAACTTTCAGAGGAGTAGATTTTGGCTTCAGGGACGCCATTGAAATTACCGGCGATCTGAGTTATGCTTCGTTGCTAAAATATGTTGCAGCAAAAAACCTGTCGGATATTTTTACCCTATCCGGAAATAAAGCAAAAGCAGGTGAGTACAAACAAATTGCCCAATCCATAAAAAAAGCGCTGCCTGTAATTTTCTTAAATAAAGACGGCATGTTGCAGGCTTCAACCGCAAAAAGCAACCAGCCGGATGTGTGGGCTACGTCATTAGCCATTTATTTAAGTATTCTTGAAGGAGAGGATGCTTTGAAAGCATGCCGGCATCTTGCGGATGCTTATAAAAGCGGCACGCTGGCCTATAAAGGCAATATCCGTCATATCATAACTACAGAGGATTACAATACCGAAACCGCATGGCAAAAATCTCTTGTTCCCAAAAACCAATACCAGAATGGCGCTTATTGGGGAACGCCCACCGGCTGGGTGGCCTTTGCCCTTGCCAAAGTAAACAGCGCCTATGCCCAACAGTTAATAAAGGAATATATTACGCATTTAAGAGAAACAGATTACCGCAGGGGAACTTCCTTCGGAGGGCCTTTTGAATGCATCACAACTTCCGGCACCCAGGGGCCGGTTTACCTTACTACTGTTGCCTGCCCTTATATTGTTTTAAAAGGTATGGAAAAGGGCAGATGATGCCCTGGTTCGTGTCTCACGAACCAGCATAGCATCTCTTCAAAACATATCTACCAGATTATGTAAAAACCCAAAATCACCGATGCCCGTTTCATAATATTTTGCTGATGAATAGTAGTGCCTTTACTGAAAGGAAGGCAAAACAAAGAGTCATTATACATAAGAAGACTTTGTTCGACCCTTTCAGGGCCGTAATACTTTTTATCGTGTAGTTATAAACGTTTCGACCCCTTTCAGGGTCAATACAAGTCCTTATGCGTAAAGTAGCCGGCATCCTATACAGGAGATTCAGACCGCTGTTGGAATGGCTTTTTATTCTTATCCTGAAAGGATACAAGGTTTATAACAAGAAGAGAAAAGTTTAAAGCGACTCCAAAGGAGCCGAAGTTTCAAAACCATACCGAAACAATCGCCTTGGTACGTGTCTCATGTACCATCACCAGGGCTTCTTTTTTATTTAAGTTGTCGGCTATGGTGCCCGCACGTACCAGTTGCTTTCCACCCTACAATTTATAATACTGTTCCCATCCTTTGCGTGGAGGCGCTCCCGTTAGTAAAGCATCTGCAAACCGGTTATTGGTTATGCGTTTGGTTTCCCGGTCAAAAACTATTTTCGTATTGAGCCGCTGTGCCATCACACCCAGGCAAAATACCTGGCTTAAAGGACCTGCAATTTCGAAGGGAGAGCGGGTTTTTTCTGATCCGCTGCACGACAGTAAAAAGTTGGCAAAATGGTTTGAGGGACTTTTAGGCACTTCCGGCAGTTTGGATGCCATCGCCTTTGCTTTTTCTTCGGGAATAATGGATAAGGTGCTGCCATGGGAGCCGCCTTTAAAGGTCAGTTCCCTGCTGTATATGATTTTGCCGGGATTAAGCTTGGCCGGCTGGATCTTGCCATCGCTCGGAGGAGGAATATTGGGATCCAGTTCAGATACGCCATATCCTGCCGGCACGGGGGGAATGTTATTTACCCCATCGTACCAGGTAATGTCCACTGCAGGCATGCTTTTGCGTTTAGGAAATTTAAACAAAAGAGTGGTAGACATCGGGTAAAAATAATCATTGTGCCCTTCGGCTTTGAGTGCAGTGATTTCGTTTGGCAAACCGAGTTCTAAAAACTGGTGCGCTGTGTCCAAAATATGTGCTCCCCAGTCGCCGAGAGCGCCCATTCCGAAATCGTACCAGCAGCGCCATTGCCCCAGGTGATAATCATGATTATAATCGTGGTATTCGGCTGTGGTCAGCCAATTGTCCCAATCCAGTGTAGCGGGAACAGGTTCTGCCGCGGGGAATTTTTTAATATGAGTGTCCCACCCATGCCAGCGACGTGCAGAATTCATATGTGCCGTAATAGCGGTAACATCTTTTATAATACCGGCGTCCTTCCAGGCTTTGAACTGGAAATAATTGGCTTCCGAATGTCCCTGGTTGCCCATCTGGGTTACCACTTTATTGTATTTTTTTGCAGCCGCCATCATCAATTCTATCTCATAAAAAGTACGGGCCATAGGCTTTTCAACATACACATGCTTGCCCAGTGCCATAGCCATCATGGTGATGGGAAAATGCGAGAAGTCGGGCACGCCGATAGAAACTGCTTCTATTTCATTGCCCGCCTTATCGAACATTTCACGGAAATCCTGGAATTTTTTTGCTGTTGAAAATTTATCCATATTCTCCCTGGTATGTGTGGCACCCATATCAATATCACAAAGCGCCACTATATTGGCCAAACCCGTATCATGCAGATCATTGAGAATCGCCCCGCCCCGGTTACCAATTCCAATACAGGCGAGGTTTACTTTTTTATTAGCGCCTATGATCCGGCTATAGCTTTTTGCTGTAGCGCTAAAATTTCCAACAGCAATACCGGCAGAAGCCAATGCAGCCGACTTTATAAATTTCCTGCGTGATGACATCTTTATTTGTAGTTTATAATTTATCGTTTGTAATTGCAACGAGGTAAATGATCCTCAATATACAAAGCATCCTTTTAAATTCCTTAAGAAATCATGGCAGGCGATTGAATGGGCAACTCCAATAATTACATTCCATAAGCTGAAAAATCTTTGATTTGTGGCTCAGCAGATGATTCAGTTATGCTTAGCCGTACTTTATCTGTTATTATACTATCTACGCTTTGAATGCGCTTATGCCCCACCGAGCTGCCTTCTGCTATTTGTATCCATTGATTGTCTTTCCGGGCCTCAATGACATATTTCCTGATGCGTTCTCCTTTTGTAATATCTTCTGATATGATCAAATGGTTAACAGGGAGTGGAGTGCTGCCAAGCGACAATTCAAGTATTTCCCCATTTCCTTTTGCGGAAGCAAACGGCTCCGAAAACCTTTTTTTAATTTCGTTACCAAAGGCTTCCAGCCTTTCCATATCTTCCTGCGGCACCAATCCGCTGGTATCTATCACAATACCGATCAGCATGTTTGAATTGCGCCCCACGCTGGTAGTATAGTTTTTCACCAACTGATCAACCGATAATATTTCCTGTCCATCGGCTTTCCAGAACCAGCCACCCTGCCAGCCTGTACGCAAGGGAAAATCCGACTCTCCCGGGCACCATATCGCGCCTTCGGGATTGCCGTTCATATCATCGCTTTTAACGGTTCCGGTGGCCGAAGTTGTAGTATCGGTTCTGCTCCAGTTAGGATACGGCGCCAACCCTTCTTCATTACCGATCCAGCGAATGAGATTTTTAGCGTCTGCAGGCCCCTGGAAAACAACGGCATCGGGTTGCAGTTTCTTCAACAAAGGAGCAAGGTCGGGTCCACCCTCATTCACAGGCAACACCCCGCCATCGAACCATATTTCAAATAATTTTCCATAATTGCTCCACAACTCGGTGAGTTGCTGCACCACCACATTATTATAGGCTTGCTGATCCATCGGGCTTCCGGGTTGAACTAAACCAGGATTATCCACATAACAATACCCATTCGCAGCAGCGCTGGCGTAAATGCCGGGTCTTATGTCATACTTTTCACACGACTTTATAAAATCGGCTACAATATCTCCTTTGCCATTTCTCCAGGGCGTATTTTTTACACTGTATTCATGGGCTGCTGTTGGCCACAAACTAAACCCGGAACAATGTTTTGCAACCAGCACTGCATACTTTGCGCCTGCTGCTTTAGCGGCACGAAGCCACTGATCGGTATCCAATTTAGAAGGATTGAAAACAGAAGCCGGAGGATGTGTGCCCCAGTTACGCCAATCATAATCAGGCACAAAATTCACTACATCAAAATGAAACATAGCACCAATTTCAGCATCGGCCCATTGCACATGTGGTTCTGAAGGTAATACGGCATCCACAGCATCATTTTTTGGCGTGCAGGAGTCTCTGGCCAGTAAGAGGAAAAG
>CAMPJQ010000256.1 GCA_946886925.1 uncultured Terrimonas sp. | reverse complement strand
CCGATTGCAAGGTAGGTTCCGATCCGTTGGTGGTATAATGGATGCTTACACCAGGAAGCGCTACATTGGCCTTGGCCTGCCCGTTTTCAATGATCACCCCGGCAGGAGGTACCCGGTAAGCGTAGCCGCCGTTGGTATGTGCCAGTCTGGCGAACTCTTTTTGAGCGATGGTATTGGCGAATTGATTCCATCCCGTTTCCATACTTTTTATTCTTTGCTCCCGGTTGGACTGCGTTTCCCATTTTCTTTCCGGCGACCATGCGCTTTCTGCAAAACCTATTAATTTCGGAAGCATGTAATATTCCAGCATATCTCTTCCTTTTATGGTTTCGCTCCAAAGCTGGGCTTCAACGCCGATAATATTCTTTCTGGCCTCAGGTTTCAAATTTTGTAATTTAGTGGCAGGGGCATCCCAGTGCAATTCATTACCCATGGAGCCTTTGAGGGTGGTGTTGAACATGTTAAAAGGCGCAAAGGCCCAGGCATTTTTAGTGTCAATAAACCCTGCCCAGTATAACCCCGGTTCTTTAGGATCATTGTTATAAGCCAGGTCAAAATAAAAGTTAGATACATTACAAAGCACCACATTATAGCCTGCATTGGCCAGTTGATAACCAAGATCGGGATAATCAAAAAGATTGTTCCATGTATAGGGTACTACTTTTTTGTTTGCAAACTCAGGGTTAGGAATATATTTGCCCGAAGCATCTTTTATCAAAGCAACTTCTTCCCAGCCATGCACCTCTAAATTTCTTTTTTCCATTCGTTTTAAAAGTTCACGAAAGAAATACGTTTGCAGGTTTTTGGGATCTTTGATTTCCGGATGTTTGCTTAACAGTTCCAATGCATCAGGCGACTGTGTCCACGCGCCTTCGGCTACCTCGTCTCCGCCGGCATGAAATACATCCATCTTTAAACCTGCTTCTTCATACATCTTCGCAAATTCGTCTACCACCTTTTCAAAAAAACGATAGGTTGATTCGCGGGCTACATTCACTACATTGTCCTTATACATTTGGGCAGACAGGTATACCGATTTGTCTGCCGGATCAACCAAACGATATTCATTCGCTTCTGCTTCTTTTCCTTCTTTCATCAGGCGCTGGTAACGGGCTTCCATTGATTTAATGGCGGCGCGGGCATGACCGGGGAAGTTCAGTTCGGGAATTACTTTTATATGACGTTTTTTAGCATACTGGAGTATTTCAATAAAATCTTTCCGTGTATAAAACCCGCTGCCGTAATGGCCTTTGTCGTAGGCAAAAGGCCCCGAACCATAAGCAGGATGTAATGCAGGCGCATCCGTACTGCTTACATGCGAGCGTTGTGCGCCTACTTCTGTTAATTCGGGCAGGCCCGGAATTTCAACCCGCCAGCCCTCATCTTCGGAAGTATACAGCAGAAAATGATTCAATTTGTATTGCGCCATCACGTCCAGTACCCTGAAGATGGTTTCCTTTTCCTGGAAATTGCGGCTTACATCAAGGTGTACACTGCGGAAGCCAAATCGCGGGGCATCGTCAACGGTTACAAAGGGAACAACAGCCCGTTCATTTTCATTGAGATAAACAGAAGAGGGTATAAGCGTCAGTAAACTTTGAATGCCATAAAATACACCTGCTGCATCCGCTCCCGTAATGGTAATTCCATTTTCGCTTATGCTTAACCGGTAGGCTTCCGGCTTTTTCTCTTTAACGGCTGAAGGATCAACCGATAAATAAATGCTTTTATCAACTGTGGTTCCCTCACTTACAGCAAAGTTTTTACCTGTAATTTCTTTTAGTTTGGCCGATAGTATATCCGCTTCATTTTTCAGCGAAGAAGCGTAATGAATGGCTTGCCCGTCCAGCAAAAAATTGCCTTTGCCTTGTGAAAAATGTGCGGGTGTGGGTATGATGGGCAAAAGATCGTCTGGCTTCAGCACCGATAAACCAGCATTTTGTTGGTAGGTTTTAGCTGCAGATGCCGGGGCTTCCTGGTCGGCTGTGCCGCGCAGTAATTGTTCTTTTCTTGTAAATGGAACAAGAGTACAATCTTCTATTTTGGCAATGCGTTCTTCTTTGCCATCGCCGTCATAAAAAACCATATAAATACCCAGCGGTCCATCCGATTCTTTTATAACGGCGCCGGTTGCTTTATAATCAATAGCAACAGAATCTCCGGCTGCTAACGAAAAACCGGCATTGGGGGATAACTTATACCAATCGCCATTGATGTGTTCAAGCCGTGCGGGTTGGGGCTGGTCGGGTTTTAAAACGGGACTGGGAGCAATAGAAAAGAAAACTGCCCAGTTTTTATCGGTAAGCTGTTGTTCTTTTTTATTGACCAGGCTTATCCGTGCGGTATAGCCGGAGTCGGTGAAATTGCTTAACAGTTCCCATTTCATGCCAATGGAAGCAATATCATTGGTTTGTGCTTTCTGTTCGGGTTGATTGCAGGAGATAAAAATGGCAAATGCTGCAGGCAGCAAAAATGGCAGTTTTAAATATTTCATATTACAGATAAGTTGGGCTATAAAGATATAAGCGGAAGAGATACTTACTGTAAAATTATACTATGCAAAAAGGACTATTTGTGCGTTATGCTTCCTTATCCTTCCTGCTTCCGGCATACAATTCATATTCGAGTAGCCGGCAATCAATGGTGCTGGTATAAAATTCTATGCGGCGACTTGCTTTTAACCCTGTTTTTTTAGCCAGTTCCAGGTTGCCTGTAAACACATAGCCATAATAGCCCCGGCAGCGCTGTTTCATAAAGTCGCCAATGCGTTTATAAGTAGCTTCCAGGTCCTGCACCTGCCCCAGCCGTTCTCCATATTCGGGATTAACGAACATAACGCCGGGTACATCCTGCGGCACTTCGGTATCGGCGAAATCACATACATTAAACTCAATCATTTTGGCAACACCAGCCGCGATAGCATTTTTCTTTGCATTTTCAATAGCCCGTTCACTATAGTCTGTAGCAATAATGCGAAGTCCCGGAACATCAATTATCTGATCTTCTAATAAAGCATCTTCTTTAAGGTAAACGGCATCGTCATATCCCCGGAGGTGCATGAAGGCATAGTTTGTTCTGAATAAACCCGGCCGCCTGTTGGTGGCAATGAGTGCTGCTTCAATGGCCAGGGTTCCCGATCCGCACATGGGATTTACAAACGGGGTAACCCTGCTCCAGCGTGTAGCGTAGATAGTAGCCGATGCCAAAGCCTCCAGCATGGGCGCGAGCCCGGGTATTTTACGATAGCCATGCCGCGCCAGCGAATGGCCGGAAGTATCAATGAAAATTTCCGCATGATCATTTTTCCAGAACAGGTTAAAAACGGCGCCGGTGAGTTCGGACCCGGAAGACGGGCGCTTACCTGTTTTTTCGCGCAGGCGGTCAACTATAGCATCTTTTACGCGCAGGTTAGCAAACAAATTGTTATTGATCGTTTCATTGCTTACATTGCTGGTAATGGAAAAATAGCCATCATCCGGCAAAATATTTTCCCACGGATAATGAACAAGATTATTATAAATGGCATCGGCATTGGATGCTTCAAACTGCTTTAAACTGTACAATACCTGACTGGCGCAACGCAGGTTAAGATTAAGTTTGATACAATCATTCACTGTGCCTGAAATGCGTACCCCGGTGATAAAACGGTCTTCAAGAGTAAATCCCAAGTCGTTTATCTCCTGCTCAAGATAGGGCGTAAGGCGTTTATGGCAGGTAATGGTAATAGATTCTTTTGTGGTGAATATGTTCATTGTAAGATAGTAAGATTGCAAGATAGTAAGATGGAAGATAATAAGATTGTAAGATGGGAAAATAGCAAAATGGTAACCCTGCAATATGCTTTGTGTCTTACCCCTTCTTCCCTGTCTTCCATTTCTTACGCGTCCTACACTTCTTACCAATTGTGTGCAGTCTTCTTTACAACATAAGCAGCGACAAAATATATACGGTGGCCAATGCTGTTAGTCCCATAAACAAAGTAGCAAGCGAATATACTTTCAGCATGGTTTTCATTTCCAGTCCTGAGAATTTACTGATCACCCAAAAATAAGCGTCATTGGCATGGGAGATCATCATAGAACCGGCGCCCATTGCCAGCACACAAAGCAATTGCCCGGTTGTGGAATCCAATCCAAGGGCGGGCATCAATGGTTGTATTATGGAAGCGGCAGTAATGATGGCAACGGTGGATGAGCCCTGTGCAGTTTTAAGCAGGGAAGTGAGCAGGAACGGGAAGAATATGCCCATGCTGGCAAGCGGCAAACTATCGCCGAGGTGATCGCCAATTTTAGTAGCGGCAAGTACAGCGCCAAAAGCGCCGCCGGCACCAATGATCACGAGTATACCGCCAGCTTTTTCCACGCCTTCCTGCAATAATTTGCTTACTGTATTCTTCTTCCATGAACGGATGGTGGTGAGTGCCAGCAAAACACCTGCAAATAAAGCGATCACAGGGTCGCCTGCAATTTTAAAAATTTTCCATATCCGGCTGTCATTCGCTTCAACGGAACCAAATGAACCCAATGCTATTAAAACGATTGGAACAATTACAGGGAGAAACGACTGTAGTACCGAAGGTGATTTTGTATCTGTATCAGCAGATTTTTCCTGTGCAACATGCAGCGGGGGGATCTTTTTCCCCGCATACCGGGCCCACCAGTAACCCACGGCACTTGCCGGAATGGCAACAGCTATACCTGCCAGGATGAGCTTGCCAAAATCAACCCCAATGATGCCTGCAGCCGCCGCCGCGCCCGGATGGGGAGGGATAAGGCAATGTACCGCATACAACCCGGCGGCAAGTGAGGTAGCCATAATGGGTACCGCTATTTTTGTGCGCCTTGCCAGGGTTTGATTTAACCCGCTCAATACAATATATCCCGAATCACAAAAGATTGGCAGTCCCACAACAAATCCTGTTATGTTCATGGCCAGGGGCGCATGCCGTTCGCCTGTTTTTTTGAGTATGAATTCCGCCATTACGCGGGTGCTGCCCGTATGTTCCAGCAATACACCCAATGTGGTTCCAAGC
>CAMPJQ010000255.1 GCA_946886925.1 uncultured Terrimonas sp. | reverse complement strand
ATTGAGTTTTACCTCGAAGACCATATATTTGTAGCCCTGTATGGCGGTGCAATATTTAAGTTTACGGAGGCTATTTCGTTTATCGTAGACTGCGGCAGCCAGGAAGAAGTAGATAAATACTGGAATGCGTTAACTGCGGATGGTGGTGAGGAAAGCCAGTGCGGCTGGTTGAAAGATAAATTTGGCGTAAGCTGGCAAATTGTACCGAAAAGACTCATGCAATTGCTTGAGGATAAAGATACAGCCAAAGTGAGCCGCGTAACGAATGCCATGCTGAAAATGAGAAAGATCATCATTTCAGACCTGGAAGCAGCGGCAGATCATAAATAAATACGGCGCCGGTTTGAGAAATAAAATTTTTGCAATACACCGGGCAGTACCGGTTCATCAATTAAAATTAAAAAACACTGCAATGAAACCTTTACAATTTTCTGTAAGCATTAATGCTCCCGCGCAAAAGGTGTGGGATGCGCTTTGGAGCAATGCAACCTATCCGGAATGGACAAAATTTTTTGCCCCAGGTTCACAAATGGAGAGCGACTGGAAGGCAGGAGGCAGAACACTTTTTACAGACGACAAGGGAAATGGCATGATAAGCACTATTAAAACAATTGATGTGCCGCATGCTGTTGTCTTTGAACATTTGGGCTACGTGACTGATGGTGTGGATGATACCACAAGTGAAAAAGTAAAAGCCTATGCCGGTGCTTTGGAAAAATATGCCCTGACAGAACAAAATGGTTCAACAAAATTAGAGGTTGCTGTGGATACTTTAGAAGCCCATGAGTCCATGATGAACAATGGCTTTGCCAAAGGGTTACAGGTAGTAAAGGAATTGGCAGAAAATAAGTGAAGAGGCCTCGGGATCATTTTAATTCTTCTGTCATTTATTTATCCGGAAGGTTTTATACATTAGCTTTGTAATTTACACAGTTAAATGCAATGCTATGGGTGTATGGCGCCAAATTGCAGAATACCTCTATCTGAAAAAGAAAGATCCCTCGGAGGAACGTACGCAATGGATAAAATATATGCACGGCATCAACCGCATTTCCATTTTGCTTTTTCTTTTCGCCCTCATTGTAATGATCGTCCGTTTTGCAAAAAGTTGCTGATGGCTTTTGCTGCATTTGCAGATGCATGTCCTCCTTTGCTCAATAATGTTTTTAGTGCGCTGTAATCTTCCTGCAGTTGTTCAATGCGTTCTTTGCTGGTAAGCAGTTCGTGTAATTCTTTTTTTACATTGCTTACTGTAAGTTCATGCTGTATCAGCTCTTTTACCACAGGCTTGTCCATAATAAGGTTTACCAGTGAAATGTACTTTATTTTAATTACCCGTTTCGCAATTTCATACGAAACGGCACTGCCTTTGTAGCAAACCACTTCGGGCACGCCAAACAATGCGGTTTCCAATGTAGCCGTGCCAGAAGTAACCAGAGCGGCCGTTGCCTGCATTAAAAGATCGTATGTTTTGCCCGACACGGCTTTCACATTGTTATAACCGCTAAGCATATTGTTGTAAAAATCCTTATCCAATCCCGGCGCCATGGCTACCACAAATTCGTGATCCGTAAAATGCCTGCTCACTTCAAGCATTACGGGCAATTTTTTCAGTATCTCCTGCTTGCGGCTGCCGGGCAGCAGGGCGATGATGTTTGTCTTTACGGTGCTTTTATGCTGCTCCTGCCATTCATCTACTACTTCCACCAGCGGATGTCCCACATATTCCACTTCGTAGTTCCATTTCTTGTAAAAATCTTTTTCAAAAGGCAGGATCACCAGCATTTTGTCTACACAATTCTTAATGATGTTTACCCTGTTTTCCTTCCAGGCCCACACCTGGGGAGAGATATAATAAATAACTTTCATCCCCTGGGTTTTGGCCCATTGGGCTATGCGCAAATTGAAACCGGGGTAATCAATGAGTATGATCGCATCGGGTTTGAACCCGGCAATATCTTTTTTACAGAAAGAAAGGTTTTGGAGAATGGTGCGAAGGTTTTTAACGACTTCAATAAATCCCATGAAGGCCAGCTCACGGTAATGCTTTACCAGGTGAGCGCCGGCAGCCTGCATCATATCGCCACCCCAGCAGCGGATATCGGCAACAGAATCTGTTTTTTTTAATTCTTTGATCAGGTTCGACCCGTGCAAATCGCCCGATGCCTCTCCCGCAATAATATAGTATTTCATTAAATAATGCGCATTACTTACTACTTACCACTTACTACTCTTTACCACTTACCACTCTTTACCACTTCCCTCCCTCATCCCCAAACCTTAAACAAAAATGCCGCAACAGCATATAAGAGGGTTACTGCAAAAACACCCTTAGCCGTTTGATCCTTACGGGAATTAATGTATAAGGTAAAAATAACGATATTTAAAAAAAGACACGGAATACTGATAGCTGTGATCAGCCTATTATTCTCATGTAAAGCCCCAAACATATCACCCAGGCTGTACAGGGGATAAAATTTTAAAAAGTAGTAAATGATAAGACTCAGCAGCGGGGCAATAAATCCCAGGATCAATCCAAAGGGAAGGTTGTCTTTTTTAAAAATCACTGTTTAAAAGTTTTTTCGAGTTTGGTTTTTAAAACGTAATTGGTCAGATCAAATTGCACGGGCACCACGCTCACATAATTATTGGCCAATGCCCAAACGTCGGTATCTTTTCCTTTGTCGAAGTTTACAAAGGCGCCGGTAAGCCAGTAATATTTTTTTCCCGTCGGGTCCTTTCTTTCATCAAAATCTTCTTCATATTTGGCATATGCCTGCCTGCATACTTTGATGCCGTTTACCAGGCTTTCATCAATGGCAGGGAAATTTACGTTGAGGCAAAGGTGCTTGTCTGTTTTTCGCTGTATTATTTTTTCAACGATTATTCTGGCGTATTTGCGTGCTGCGGTAAAATCCGCTTCCATGCTGTAATCAAGCAGTGAAAAGCCGATAGAAGGAATGCTTTCAATAGAAGCTTCAATAGCCGCACTCATAGTGCCGGAATAAATAACATTAATGGAATGATTGGGTCCGTGATTTATACCGCTGATGCATATATCCGGCTTCTGTCCCAGTATTTTATCTACAGCCAGTTTTACACAGTCTACCGGAGTGCCGCTGCAACTCCATGCTTCTGTACCTTCTGCCAACTGAACCTGCTGCAGCCGGAGCGGTGAACCAATGGTAATGGCATGCCCCATGCCCGATTGTGGTTTATCGGGAGCCACTACCACTATTTTGCCGAGGCCTTTTACCGCTTCCACCAAATTGCGGATGCCCGGCGCCATTACGCCATCATCGTTGGTGACCAGTATAATGGGTTCTTTTTTCTTACGTGTAGCTTTCGCCATTGAGATGCAAATATTTATTTTGTAAAAATCATGATTATTTGGTTGCCGCCCAAATTGCAGCGAAATAAACAGAATGGCAGGCAAGAAGAGTGAAAAGTGAAAGTGTGAAGATCTTCATTAGCAAACTTTAGCCGATAGCCGACGACTGAAAGCTGATAGCTTGAGGAAAGAAGTGAGAGGGGGAAGGTGGATGCGTAGCATGGTTTAGGCGCATCCCGGAAAAAGATATTAGGGTATCTGTAAATTTTTAGCAAAAATATTTTGTTGTAACTAATAGTATTAGTAGTTTGCAGCTAAAATAATTAGTATGGCACAATCCCTTGCTGGTCAAAACCTGAAATACCTTCGCAAACTGCGTGGATGGACGCAGGAAGAGTTTGCCAATAAATTAGGTATCAAGCGTTCGCTGGTGGGCGCTTATGAAGAGGAGCGGGCAGATCCGCGTATTGACGTGCTGGAAAAACTGGGAGATATGTTTAAGCTAACGCTGGATGACCTGTTGCGGAAAGATTTGAGTGAAGTAAAAGGCAATTATTTAGCCAAACGAAGGCAGCAAAAATTAATGTCGGAAAACAATCTCATTCATTTTGTGCCGGTAAAAGCCGCTGCAGGCTACCTGGCGGGATATGCCGATACAGAGTTCATTGATGAACTGAATACCTTTACGCTACCCATGCTGGCGGGAGGCAATTACCGTGCATTTGAAATTGTTGGCGACAGTATGCTGCCCACGCCCAGCGGTTCTGTGATTGTAGGCCAAAAAATAAGCAGCCTCGAAGATGCAAAAAACAATACTCCTTTTATTGTGGTATCGCGTAATGAAGGGATTGTATACAAACGTGTTGAAAAAAACAACCGGAATAAAAGCAAAATTACGCTCGTAAGCGATAACCCGTCCTATCAGCCCTACCAGGTAAATGCTGAAGATATTTTAGAGTTATGGCAGGCTCAAATGGTCATCACCAAAGTAGCCAGCCAGCAGCGCTGGGATGTAAATCAACTGGCTTCCCTGGTAAGCAACCTGCAGGATCAGGTAACCGTACTGAAGAAGAAGTACAATTAGGGTTTGCGATTTAAGTTTGAAATGGACCATCCGTTGCTAACTATTCTCCAGGTTGTTTGCTTCGGGTAATGGTATTTGTCTTTTTCCACTTATTGGGTGTTCTGCTGATCACTTCAATGTAAGCTTTTTCTATGGCGTCTTTATTTAAGAAACGAACTGTTTGGGTTATATCCGTTCCATCTTTGTTGAAAAGTATAAAATGATCAGGAATATACTTTATTGCCGAACTATCGCCTGCTTCAACCAGATCGCCATAGAACTTTTTAAGTAAAATATATCTTCTAAAAGCAACCATGTATGCGGCTGAATCAGATTTTGCTCTTACAGACTTTTCAGTTTCAATACCCACTATATAAGTGTATTTATTTTTACAGCCTGCTACAGCAGCCATCAAAAAAAGAAAGAAACAGGCTACCTGAATTTTAGCTTTAATATTAGGGAATAGCATTCTATTGATTTAGCACTTAACGATCATTTCGCTCATCTTATTCTTCAGGAATACCACAAAGATTTTTATAAACAAAACTTGTTGAATACTAATTTTGTTAGTATTTTTATGCTAATAAAATACGCAATCCGGTGTCCCTTACCAAACAGGGAATGCGGTTTGATTGCTTTATCTGAACCTGAATAAATTGTGTT
>CAMPJQ010000254.1 GCA_946886925.1 uncultured Terrimonas sp. | reverse complement strand
CTGCGCTGGCACAAAAAAAAGATGGTACTATTGTAGCGTTTATGCGTGATAGTGGCGATTCTCCCGCCAGGGTGCATACCAGCCAATCTACGGACGAAGGCGAAAGCTGGACTGCTGCTACGAAAACAGCAATACCCAATACCGCCAGCGTTGAAATTTGTGTATTAAAAGATGGCAAATGGGCTTTTTTAGGCAATGATATTGATGGTGGAAGATATATACTAAGTCTTTATTTATCGGATGATGAAGGCAACACATGGAAATGGAAAACAAGGATTGAGGATCATAAAAAAGGAGAGGGTGGCTATTCCTATCCGTCTCTCATACAGGCGAAGGACGGTTTATTGCATATGACTTACTCCTGGCATAGCGGAGAAAAAGCGAAATCTATCAGGTATGCAGTAGTAGACCCTGAAAAAATAACGAAATAAGATACAGCATATGGATCTGTTGCAAAAATTAAAAAGAGGACAAAATGTATACGGCACCTGCTTTACTTCAATATCTCCGGGCTGGCCAATGGTTTTTAAAAAAGCCGGGCTTGATTTTGCTTTTATTGATACCGAGCATACCGCAGTGAACCGGGCTGATATGGCAAGGATGTGCCAGATCATGCAGGCATACGGCATTGCCCCCATTGTAAGAATCCCATCTCCCGATCCTTATTTAGCCTGCCAGTCCATTGATGGCGGCGCCAAAGGCGTTATTGCTCCTTACCTGGAATCGGTAGAGCAGATCAGGGAATTGGTGGGCGCAACAAAATTCCGCCCGCTTAAAGGAGAAATATTACAAAAGGTATTAAACGGAGAACATGTGCTGTCTTTGGAAATGAAGGCCTATTTAGACAATTACAACAAGGGCAATATATGCATCGCTAATATTGAAAGTGTTCCGGCTATGAATAAGTTAGATGATTTGTTAAGTGTACCGGGATTAGACGCAGTATTTATCGGTCCGCACGATCTGTCTATCAGCCTGGGCATACCCGAACAATACGATCATCCTGAATTTGAAAAAGCGGTTAAATATATTATCCATACTACAAGAAATAAAGGATTGTCGGTAGCGATCCACTTTTCACTTGAACCGGAGCGGCAGGTGAAATGGATTAAAGAAGGCATAAACATTGTAGTGCACAGTACAGATATTGCCTTGTTCAGTCAAAAACTAAATGCCGATATGAGCGCTATAAAAAGAGCGGTTGGCGACAGCATAGCAGATAATGCTTCGGCACAGGAAGATGTACCGGTAGTGTAGGGGGTGGATAGTACAAGTTCGGAAGGCAGGGATTTGAAATTTAATATTTGAGATTGCATTTCGCTTCTAATTTCGGATTTACGGTTTCGGATTTTGAATTTGATTTGTGGTTTGTCGTTTGGACCTTGAACTTCGGATTGCGTCTTGTATTTTGGTTCCCGGTTCTTTGCATTCCTTCGGATTTCGAAATTCCGGACTTGAATTTTATTTGTGATTTGATATTTGGTTCCTGGTTCTTTACATCATTAAAACAAACATATGCAGGAATTACAATGGGGCATGATTGGTTGCGGTAATGTAACCGAAAAGAAGAGTGGTGCGCCGGCCATTAATAAAGTGCCACATTCAAAAGTAGTGGCGGTAATGGCCCGAAAAATGGAAAAGGCAGCGGATTACGCTCAAAGACACCATGTACCCAAATGGTACGACAACGTGGATGACCTGATCAACGATCCCGATGTTAATGCTATATATATTGCCACTCCACCCGATGTACATCTTGAATATGCTACAAAAGCAATGCAGGCAGGTAAGCCGGTGTATGTTGAAAAACCCATGGCACGGAATTTTGCCGAATGTGAAGCCATGAACCGGGTAAGCCGGGAAACGGGTGTACCACTTTTTGTTGCCTACTACCGGCGTACCCTACCCTATTTTGTGAAATTGAAAGAACTGCTTGACGCAAAAACCATAGGGGATATCCGTTGCGTTATTATTGCATTGCACTGGCAGCCCTACAGCGAAGAAGTGGGAGAAAATGCGCAGCCCCGCTGGCGGGTATTTCCGGAAATTTCAGGTGGAGGGCATTTTCATGACCTGGCGTCACACCAGTTCGATTTTTTAGAATATGCTTTTGGTCCCGTAAAATATGCAAAAGGCATATCGCGTAACCAGGCCGGACTATACAAAGCCGATGATATTGTAGTAGCCAATTTTGAATTTGAATCGGGGATTCTTGGAACTGGTAGCTGGTGTTATACCATCAACAAAGCGCAACGTATTGATCAGTCACAACTCGTTGGTTCAAAAGGGAAGATCAGCTTTTCGTTTTTTGAAAGCAGTAAAATATTGGTAGAAACGCCGGAAGGAGTGGTGGAATACGATGTACCCTATCCGCCGCACGTTCAGCAACCCCTGCTTGAAACCATTGTACAGCAGCTTCGTGGAGAAGGCAAATGCCCGAGTACCGGCGAAAGCGGCGCAAGAGCCAATTTGATCATGGATTGGATCACGGCCAAATAGCAAAGGGTACAAGTTGCAGGTTACAGGGTTGCAGGGTGTATATGTTCAATGCAACCTGCAGCAACCTATTCCACCCCAGTCTCGCCTCCGGGCGATACCTCATTATTTCTTCATCAGCCAAACCTCCGTTACCTGCGATCCTCTTTGCCCTTCGCCACATGTCCAGGTAAAAGTTACCTTCCCGCCGGAAGTAGCTTCTTTTGGAATATCGAATTCATAAACCGGTTTTTCGCCGGTTTGTATAAAATCATGAATAACAATATTGCCGTTAGCTACAAGTTTTTGTTTTGAACGGAACCTACCGGTATAGGTTACACGCATTTTATAAGTGGCAGCCGTATCCAGGTTATCATACCTGATCTTTAATGGCGTATCGTACAGGGTGTTGATCTGGCTCATCCACGCATTAGGGGTGGTTTGACCCGAAAAACCCTGCGATCTTACTTCATGTACCCATTCTTCTCCTATTACACCTACTCCAAAACTTATTCCCGGCGATTGCAGGCCTCCGGGATCTTCCTGCCATGTTTTTTGCGAAACCACCCTGTATTTGCTTTGTACTGATCCAAAGTGATCATAAAAACCACCCGGCCCCGGATCGGTACGGTAAAGCATTTCTTTTATCTTTCCTGCCTTTTCGTTATCGTCCTCAAGCTTTTCCAGTGCGGAAAGCTGATCCAGCAGCCATGGCGCATTATTGAGTGGCAGATCTATATTATCAATAAAATTTCCCCTGCCAGGCATTGCACCATGCTTTTCAATGGTAAGCTGCGCCCCGATACTGCTGAACAATGAATCGGCAAGCACCATGCATTTTTCCTTTAATGCTTGTGCTACAGGCTCTTCCGCAGCCCTTTCCAATATCATTTTTGCCTGGATGATAGCCAGCGATGAGTTTGCGCCGGTTGCATTTTCCAGGACATCTTTTGCCTGCGTTTCCAATGCTTTTTCATATATTAAACGTCGTTGTATATATGCATCATAATATGCTCTTAGCAGGCACATCTGGAACCTGAAGTTTTTTATGAGTTCAGGGGAAGATTCGCTCTCCATCTGCTGCCATTGCTGAAGCGTTTGTTCAACTTTTTCATTGGTGAGCAATGCACCTCTTAAATTTTTTTCCAAACTCATGATGCCCTGTGCCGCCTCCTCAGCAATATCAGCATTCATAAACAAACGGCTATAGTCGCGCAAGGTTTCCATTGCGGGCGTTTGGGGATCCCAGTCCTGGTCGCTCCATATAAATTTGTTTACATCATCGTTCGTGCCTTCGGAGTAACTGATGCTGCCCGATGCATAGGGCGCCAGGATATTGTGAATATGTTTCTCGTCCTCAGGCCGGGGGTTTACACATTCTCTCCCTAACGTCATGGCATAAGCCACATCCCAGTCTGGCACGGGATACTGGCAACTTAAGCTGTGTGTTATATCGGGGTATCTGCGGATAGGAATTTCCGCTTTTACCAGCTTACGCAATTCCGGCAGTGGTATTTTTACCCAGGGGCCAAATACCACACCACCAAACCACGGATAGCCACTATTGACATGCCTGAAAAAATCATCAAACCATTTCTGATTGGGGCGAAAAACCTGCGGAGAAACCCATATTTTGGCATTGGGATGAAATTGGTGCAAAGCCAAAGCTACTGTGCCCAGCCAGTCGAAGAGCACATCGGGCTCCAGGTCGCCCGGATCTCCACCCGGAACAAAAACATGATCTAATTTTGGCAAAGCGGCAAATACTTCTATCCGCTCCTGCATTTCCTTTTTAAGTGAATCCCTGTTGGTGTAATCGGGCCCCATATTCGGGTACCACATCCACACATCCAGGCTGTACGATTTGGCGATCCGTGACTGTTCCGCCATCATTTTTACAGGCGGGAGTTTCATATGCACGCTGGTATCATCATCGTCTGTACGCGGAGGCATTATTTCAATACTGTTGGCACCGAACAAAGCCAGCTCACGTATATACTGATCAAATTGTTTTACAGAAAAAGCATCGTACGAATTGGTTTTGGGCCGGTAACCCAACTGGTGCCCCCGTATGGGATATTTGGGAGCGGTTGACAATGTAAGATTATCCGGTACCAGCAATTGCCCGGGACGCATAGAAGCTTTGCGTAATAATCGTCCTACACCATACAATACACTTCGTGCATCCTTTGCCGTTATTACCACAGCATTTTGCTCCTTTATCGTCAGCAGCCTGAAACCTTCACTACCGGGTTCCGGAACAGCTTCTAACAACTGCCGGATAGTTTTAGGCAGTTTGGATTCCCGGCCTGTTGCAAGCACATAAATAACAGTTTGTCCTTCATCGGGCTGTTTTGTAACAACGGGAAGCGATAACTGCGTTCTTTTCTGAATTTCCTCACGCAATACCTGCACCGGTTTTTCGAGTGATATTTGCTTTTCGCTGCTCACCCATATAATGGCTTTGGAAAGATCCATATGCTGCGCATAAGAAGAAAATACTGCCAGCAGAAAAACAATACAGGCAATCAGCTTTGAATATTTCATAATGACTTTGGGTTTAAAGAAGAACAATGAATGATATACAAG
>CAMPJQ010000253.1 GCA_946886925.1 uncultured Terrimonas sp. | reverse complement strand
AAAATGATATACTGCTTACCGTTAGTAAAAAAATAGTAGCGCCTGCCACAGCTGCTGTATATGATACTGCATGGAAAAAATACAAATCAGTGGTGCTGAGCGAAACGGCGGGTATAGAAAGGAAGGCTGAGCCGGTAGAAGTACTCCTCCCCTTTTACCCCGATGAAGTACATGATCTGAAAAGAGAGATCCGGGTGGCGGCTTTTGATCCGCAAACACATAGTGTAACGGAAGTACCATCACAGGTATATGATATACAGGAATATTTGGTTGAAGATGATTTAGCGCCGGGCAAGGACGGCAAGCCTACCCGCGATGTGCCTGTATGGATGCCAACCGTAACGGCAAGGGTAGCTTTTTTAGCCGATGTACCGGCCAGGAACAGCCGTGTGTTTTTTATATTTTATGATAACAAAGATGCCATGGTGAAAATGTATACTACAGACCTGCGTGTACAGGGTGAAGCGCCCGGTTTGCAAATAGACAATGAATACCTGTCGGTTGCATTGCATCCCAAATCAGGTCACTTTGACCAGCTTACTTTAAAAAGCAAGCCGCAGTTTCCCTTTTATCACCGCAAAGAAACCAACGGGGCCATTCACTGGAACCCTGAAATATATACCCCGCCCGTGCCGTGGACGCATACTTCAGACTGGGATCCGCCGCAGCATGTACAATCCTTAACCGGGCCGGTTATTGCCTTCAGTGATGTATGGGGAAATTTGCGTGAAATTCCGCAGGTAGACGCTTCCGTTAGATATGAATTTTTTCCCGGCAAACCTTATTTCATCAGCACTACCAATTTACGGATCAATGAAACGGTGCAAAGTCTTGCTTTGCGCAATGCCGAAATTGTTTTTAAACGTGAACTTATCACGCACGCCGCCTGGTATGATGTGATACGCGATTCGGTTATTGAATATGATGTAACCAAAATGCCCGACCTTACCGATGTAAAAATGCAGGACGATGTGCCCTGGATCAGTTTTTACAACAAAGAAACCGGTGTGGGCTTTGCCGGCATACAACTCAATTATTCCAATGCAGGACTGGAAAACAGAACAAGATTATTGAATCCATTCTTTTACATCACCGGCGGGCCCTGGATTTACTGGGCAAGGGCATTATCATTGAGTTTCCTTTCTTCCAATATGCAGCAAATGATACCGGTAATGAAAGGCAATTTCTTTACCGAAAAATGGGCCTACCTGTTGTACGAAACCGAAAAAGGCGCCCAACCTTATGCACCTGTACTGAGCTGGCAGAAAAAGCTTACCCATCCGTTGCGCATTCAACTGGTAGAGGAGGTTGATGATCGTGTATCCAAGAGCGTTACTGAATTGTATATTGAAAAAGGCAAAACCGGTTGGGAAGGAAGAGAAACGGGAAGGCACTGATTAATTTGAAATGTGGAAATTTGAAAACCTGCCAGCCGGCAGGCTGGTTTGAGAATGTAGCGGCCGGTATCCGCCGCGGCGGATCAGACCGCGGATGAATTTCACATGTTAAATCCGAAGCCTTAAATTCTGGGAGAATACAAAGCGCCAGGAACCAAAATACAAAAGACAAATAAGCATCAAATTCGAAAAAGAAAATCTGAAATCCGAAACGAATACAATAAACTACAAACGATAAACCACAAATCTGCTTTACCTAATATTCCGGTTATGAAAATTTATTCACTGCTTCTGTTTATTTTTTCCTGCAGTAGTTTGTTTGCACAGGAACCCGCGAATAGCGCCGGGGCCCTGCTGGTTAAACGTTGTACCGATTTTGCCATAACCGGCAAGGGAGAAAATGCGGAATGGAAAAAAACAAACTGGATAACCCTTCATCAGATAGATGAGGGCAAACAGTATGAAACAAAATATAAAATTCTCTACTCAGCAAAGGGCATATATGTATTGTTCAGCGGGGAAGACGAAAAAATTACCAGCACATTTGAAAACGACTTCGATAATCTTTTTAATGCCGATGTATTTGAAGTGTTCTTTCACCCGGATCCTTCAACACCCTTATACTTTGAATACGAGATCAGCCCGTTAAACAAAGAGCTTGTATTGTTAATTCCCAATTTAAAGAGTGGAGCCTATGGCTGGGTACCCTGGCATTACACCGGAGAAAGAAAAGTAAAGAAGAACGTACATACAGAAGGGGGACAAATGCAGGCTGGCGCGGCTATCCGTTCCTGGAGCGCAGAATTGTTCTTCCCCTACAGCCTGCTCAGTCCTTTAAGCAATATTCCGCCAAAAAGCGGCACCGTATGGAACGCCAATTTTTGCAGACTGGATTACGACAGCGGCAGTATGATCAAATGGTCGTGGTCGCCGGTAAAGCGGTCTTTTCATGAATTTAAAAAATTTCGTTCCATCCGGTTTGAATAATGCATGCAGACAACCTTCAATATTCCAAAAATCCTTACATTTGCAACCGCTTCAAAGCAGGCGGATGCCCAGGTGGCGAAACTGGTAGACGCACTACCTTGAGGTGGTAGCGCTGGAAACGGCGTGCTGGTTCGAATCCAGTCTTGGGCACATTAGAAACCCCTTAAATCATTGATTTTCAGGGGTTTTTATTTTTTAACATGCTTTTTTTTGCCGCTTTTTTCCGCTTGTTTTCACTGCTTTGTTCCCTTAAAGCTCCCACAGTTGTTCCCACACTTTTGGTCTTTTGTTTGTGGCATAGGACATAAACAAAATTACTATGATTATAGAGGAAAGATTATCTGCCAACGCAAAGAAAATTTACTACCGGTTTATATGGGGACGCGGTTCAAAGGATAGAATGAGCGCAGGCATGTTTACTTACGCGCACCCCAAATCCCAGGTAGAAAAAAATCATAACAAGGAGGTGCTGGCCATGCTGGAACTTAAGCGGTCGCAGCTTATTTTAGATCGTCAGTCCATTGGAATGGGTTATATTCCCGCTCATCGGTACAAACAAAACTTCCTGGATTTTTTTGAGGAGTTTGTTGCAAATAACATGCGAACCGGAAAACGGCACCTCCAAAATAGCTTCAACCATTTCAAAACATTTATCAGGAAAAAACAGCTAATTCCCGGAGAAGTTACCGAAGAACTTTGCCTTCGTTACAGGAACTATTTATTGGATAATTTTAACGGGGATACACCCATGAATTACTTTTCAGAATTCAAGCGTATGCTCCGGGCGGCCACCAAACAGGGCTATTTTCGATGGAACCCGGCAGATGAAATAAAAGCAAAGGCAGGTAAAAAGCGTAAATTAAAACAGCACCTGGAGGTAACTGAATACCTTAGCTTGTTAAAAACCCCCTGCCTGAACGAGCAGGTACGGGAGGCTTTTATTTTTTGCTGCTACACGGGGTTAAGGTGGGTGGATGTTAAATCCCTCAGCTGGTCAGATATGGGGACGGACACGATCAGGACCAGGCTGATACAACAAAAAACGGGTGAACCGGTTATACTTACGCTCCATCCTATAGCAAAAGCAATCCTCGATAAAAGAAAAGAGCGATTCCAGGTGGAGGCGCCTGTAGGCAGGGTATTCGAACTTCCGACAGCTGATGGCGCGAATAAACTGATATCTCAGTGGATTACCGTGGCCGGTATTGAAAAATATATTACCTGGAGCTCTGCACGGCTCAGCTTTTCAATTCTTCTGCAGGATGAACAGGTAGATACCGCCACGGTCGCTTTGTTGCTGGGCCATACAACTACCAGGTATGTAAATGATACCTACAAGCGACACCGACCCAAAGACCAGCAGGCCGCGATCGCCAAATTGCCAGCGTTTGACAAAAACATAGCAGGCTACTGACACCAGGTTGACGCAAAAATGCCGGACCAAAAGCCGGCATTTTATGGTATCTTATTATAGCTTATGGTGGCGTAGCGCCTTTTCAATTAAAGACAGACCGCCCGACATCATCAAATCAAGCTCTTCTCTTTTGTAGTAGCCACTGCTATTTTTGAATACTCCAAATCCATCACATTTTTTTGCCAGTTGCGTTCGTCCAAGATTACAATATACCATCGCCTCTTCCGGCTTCAAATAAGGCTTATGGCAGATAGCAATGGCTTTCATTACTGCCAAATCATTTCGCTTCATCATCACTCTTCACCGTTTAAATTAAAAAAAATCAACCTACTGCATTCAACAAGAGCGTCTACAAAGTTTGTGTTTCCATCTTCACTGCTGATTACCACAAACTTAAATTGCGGACACGCTAGTTTCAAATCACTTGCTAAAATAAATAACATAGTTATTATACCGTACGGTTCGAAGCTATAAAGTTACCATCAGCACAGGAGGCTTTTAATTAAATTTGACTAAATAATTCAGTTCTTTCTTTTTCATTTCACGATGGTTTATTTAACCATTTATATATTTGTCCACAGTCCTTGCTATGCGAATATCTTCGACCGGTTGCTTTAAATGCAAGGTCTGCATCACGCTTTTTGCGTGATTGGCACCGGTGTTTTTTTAAAAACAATCTCCACACACTTTCCGCTTCGCGTTATTGCACTTTCGGAACCTCAGTTACCGTTCTAATTCATTTTGTCAAAACCCCTGAATTTAAAGTGCCCGGTGAAGGCTGGGTTGCCACGAAGAAGTGAGATGATATGCATCTTCAGCGTGATTGAACAACGCCTTCCTTTAAAATAAACCGAAAGATGAACCGCTGATATGATTTTAAGGACGGCAAAGGCGGCAACCTGGTGGACTGTGGAATTTTACTGCTCCGTTGTAGTGTCAGCGATTTTTTACAGATACCGGATAACCCACTCATTAGAAGCAGCGGCGCATAGTTCACTAATCCACTCATGATAAAAAAGACAATACTATCAGTGTTCTTTCTGCTCATTCTATCAGTTCTTATCCTTTGCAAAAAATATTTCATACCCTCAGCATTAACCAGGCCATTGCTGTTAAATATTTAAAGGAAGTCCGTTATCAAATCAGCGATAAAACTTACTACGCCCCGGGCTTTAAAAATGATGCCGGAGGTAACGCTTCTTTTAAAGGCAACAGCTCTGCCAAAGACATCACTTTTGCTGAGAATGGAGCAAAGGGTATAGCCGTTTTTTGAGGGCTTTTTCAATTTTTTTTCTTACAGG
>CAMPJQ010000252.1 GCA_946886925.1 uncultured Terrimonas sp. | reverse complement strand
CGGATATCTGCCGGATCCCAGGTGGCGGTATCGGGCATGATTTTCATAACAATGGCATTTTTAAATCCTGCTTTCTCAAAAGCCTCATTCCATTTTTCGCCTGCTTCTTTAATAATTTCCCTGTACTCAACCGGAGTAGTATTCTCAATCCAGTACACCACAGGTTCCACCGGTTCGCTTATGGCTGCAGAAGGATCTTTTTTTACGAGGTACCAACGGCTGATAAAATCTTTATATGGTGTAGCCGATACAGATGTAAGATCCTGTATCTCTGCTCCAAAATAGCCTACGCGGGGATCATCACGCCGGGGACGGTAATCATTTTGCGGCATAGCAAGAAAGGAATGTTGCATGCGAACGCGGTTATAGCGTGCATCTGTTACATCAGCTCCCCCCTGGTTAAAAGGCATGGGATTATCATATACAAGATCTACCACCACGTCGGTATTGTCCGGGTACGACCTTATATGGCTGTATTTTGATTTGCCCGCATTAAGCATTCCTAAATTGAATACCGCTGTTGGAGGTGTGCCTGGCGCTACCAGAGGCTTTACAGGGTCCATTTTTTCACTCAAAAACAAACCATCTGCAGCAACCAGGTAGCCCGCTGAATCTTCCGCCACTACTTTTTCCGAAAAAAAGATAGCAGGGGCTGCATCTACATTGGCCGCCTTACTAACGGCATTGGACGAATCGTAATAAAAATTGGTGTTTTGCTGGGCAAATTCCAGCTTATCAAACGATTTGCCGATGCTAAAGGCAAATGTGGCTCTTATCATATTCTGGTTCAGGTAAAGTCTGGTAGGTCCGCCCATGGAAAAGCTCTGGTATATATATTCTTTCCCCAACTGATCCTTCTTAATATACAACTGCACACTGCCCGTTGCCGTGTCCTGGTATATTGTAAAAAGTCCGTCTGTTTTTTTGCTCGATTTTATTTTTTCAGCTATAGTGGCTTTGGGTGGCTTAGGAGGTGTTTTTTTTGTTGTATCAGCAAGAGCGGTAACTGCATCGGCTTTTTTTTGTTTTTTTTGAGCCAGCACAGCAATGCTGATAAAACAGCAGCTTAATGCCAGCAAGGCAGCTTTTTTATACATAAACAGTTATTTTTCTCCAAGATAGAGCGTTTGACATTTATAGCGATAATATTTTTGTGGGAGGCTATTAACGGGGTTAACAGAATAAAAAGAATTACGAAAGGCAAAGCCTGGGATTGGTCTTATATTAGTACTGTGATTATTGAAGAACCGGTGCCTAAGTATTATTCTTCAATGAATCCTTCGGCATTCCTGGAGTGGGAACGAAAGTCGGATGCTAAACATGAGTATGCTTCAGGCATGATTATTTCCATGACCGGAACATCTCCGGGGCATAATCTTATTCTTTCAAATATTATTGCCATAGCCGGCTCTTTTTTAAAAGAAAAATCCTGCAATATTTATCCCGGTGACCTCCGGATATATGTACCTTCCCGGGAATCTTATTTTTATCCCGATGCCAGTATAATATGTGGATCACTGGATTTATGGGATGATATATAAGACACTGTAAAAAACCCTTCGGTTATTTTTGAAATGCTATCTCCCTCAACTGAAGACTATGATCCTGGCAGAAAGTTCTTTTTTTATATGCAAATTGAGGCGCTTAAAGAATATGTAACAATAGACTCCATCAGGCGTCATGTTCGTATAGGAAGAAAACAGGCAGATGGCGCATGGAAATTTGAAGAATATTTTAATACGTCCGAACAATTATTGATAAGCCCTGCAGGTCTCCTTCTTTCCGTGGGGGAAATATATGAAGGCGTTGCGGCAGGCTAAAATTACCGTGTTTATACGCCGGTATTTTCCACTTTTTCATCTTCAATTTTTCTGCTCTCATATTCATCTTTGATCTCCCATTTCCAGCGGTTATGGCTCCACAGGTATACTTCGGGTTGTTTACGGATCACTTCTTCGAGGTAGCGCACATATTGCAGGGTAAGTTCACCTTCTTTCATACTTGCCGGGTGCAGGCTGGCTAATTTTGTTTCAACAAGATAATATCCTCTTTTAGGCTTGGAAAAACGGGCAAAGACTACGGGAATATCATTTAAACGTGCATTTTTTTCAGGTCCTGTCACAAAAGGCGTCCAGCGATCGAAAAATTTCACCCAGTATCCCCGGGAAGGGTCACCCGGATTTTGATCGGCTACCAGTGCCAGCAGGTATTGTTTATGACGGTAGGGCAACATGGCGTTTTTCATATCCGTTGCAGGCAACATTTTAGTGCCGGTTCTTTCCCGGAAATATTTAAACACCCTGTCAAGCACTTTATTGCCAATAGGTATATATACAGCAAGGTAAGGATACAAGAGTTCCTTCGCCACTCTTACGTTCACCCATTCCCAGTTAAAATTATGTCCTGCGTGTACCTGACAGCTTTTACCCGTGCGGTACAGCTCATTTAAAACCGATGGGTCGAATTGTATTCTTCTACGAAGGTTTTTTTCAGATATGGAAAGCAGCTTGATCGCTTCCAGGAAAGTATCGGTAAAGTTCCTGTAAAACCTTTTGATGAGCGCCATTTTTTCCTTTTCTGTTTTTTCCGGGAAGGCGATAGTAAGATTTTTCATCAATACTTTCCGGCGATACCCTAAAACATTATGCAGTAAAAAACTGATAAAATCGGATATGCGATAGATGGTCCACAACGGTAGAAAAGAAAACAAATACAGTAAGCCAAGAATAAGATAATACATGGATGCAAAGATAAACAGGATTTGAAATCTACCAGCGATCAGCGAATTATTGCTGGTTTCTGATTTGTTGATTTCTGATTTTTTAGCTTATCGTGCGGCCCTTCGGATTTCGAGCTTAAGACTTCGGGCTTGAAATTTATTTGTTTCTTGTTATTTGTCTTTTGATATTTTGTATTGAAATACCTACAGCACAATATTCTGCACCTGTTCACTCTTATTGGGGTAATCGGTATTAAAATGCAGCCCCCGGCTTTCATGCCTGAACTGTGCCGATTTAACGATAAGATACCCAACGGTGATCATATTGCGCAACTGGCAAAGCTGTGGCGATACTTCAGTGGTTTTATACAACTCCTCTGTTTCTTCGTGCATCATATCTAAGCGGCGCATAGCACGTTCCAAACGGGTATTGGTTCTTACAATGCCCACGTAATCACTCATCAGCAACTGCAGTTCCTTTAAACTCTGGGTGATCAGGATCATTTCCCTTGGAGCCGTGGTACCTTCGGTTCGCCAGTCGGGTATGGCATCACGGCGCCAGTGTCCCCACTCCTCACCGGAATTATCCTTTATTTTTTTTACCGCATCTACATAGGCCCGGTGCGCAAATACCATCGCTTCAAGCAAGGAATTGCTGGCCAGCCTGTTTGCCCCATGCAAACCCGTTGAAGCGCATTCGCCCGCTGCATACAAATGCCGGATAGAAGTTCTTGCCCATTCATCAGTTTTAATTCCCCCGCAACTGTAGTGTGCGGCAGGCGCTACGGGAATCATATCTTTGGCCACATCTATACCAATGGACAAACATTTTTCGTGGATATTGGGAAAGTGATGCAGGAACTTTTCCTGATCCATACCGCTGCAATCCAACCACACATGTTCCGTACCTGTTCTTTTCATTTCATTGTCTATGGCCCTTGCCACAATGTCGCGGGGAGCAAGGTCTTTGCGGATATCATATCTTTCCATGAAAGCTTCTCCATCGCTGTTGCGCAAAATACCGCCATCGCCCCGTACCGCTTCTGTTATCAAAAAGGCCTGCCCCTTTACACCGGGCTCGTATAATGCAGTAGGATGAAACTGGATAAACTCCATATTCTCAATTCTTCCTTTCGCCCTATAGGCCATGGCCACGCCATCGCCGGTGGCAATAACAGGATTGGTAGTAGTACGGTATACCTGTCCGTTACCTCCCGTGGCCAGCAGGGTAATGCCGGCTCTCACCTTTTCTATTTTTTTTGTACGAAGGTTTAATGCGTAAACTCCAAAACATTCTATATCGGGCGTGGCTTTGGTAACCAAATAACCCAAATGATGCTGTGTAATAATATCTACCACAAAACAATGGGTGATCACTTCTATATTGGATTGCTGTTTTATTGCTTCCAGGAGCGCTCTTTCCATTTCCCTGCCGGTTACGTCTTTATGATGCAGTATGCGAAATTCGCTATGACCTCCTTCTTTTCCCAGTGCGTAGTCACCATCTGGCTCCTTATCAAATTTTGCCCCCCAGTCAATGATTTCTCTTATCCGTTCTACACCTTCCTTTACTACGATCTCCACCGTTTTTTCATTGCATAAACCATCTCCGGCTATCAATGTATCTTCTATGTGCTTTTCAAAACTGTCATTCTCATTATCCCATACGCCGGCTATCCCGCCCTGTGCATATTTGGTATTGGTTTCATCCGAGGTGGTTTTGGTAAAAATCATCACTTTTTTATCAGGACAATCGCGGGCAACTTTTAAGGCATAGGTAAGTCCTGCGATACCAGAGCCTATAACAAGAAAATCGGTTTGCATGGTTATTAACGAATATTTAATGCAAGGTAAGATGGATAATTTGAAAATGTGGCTATCAGGTATGAGGCATAAGTGTCAATTAGCGATAGCATGAATACTACTTCCTTCGAATTTCAGATTTGAATTTTGATTTTTTATTTGCCTTTTGTGATTTGGTTCTTTGTATTTTCCAACCAATACGGTCTGACCCTCCTTGCGTCGGGTGCTGACCGCATTCCCTTCGACTTGGGAGCCGGGAGTTTATGGCTTTTTGTTTATCATTGTATTTCTTCGGATTTTAAGCTTAGGGTTTGAGTTTCATTTGGTTCCTGTGTTTTGTTTTTTGGTTCTTACTGTATTCCCCTGGATTCCTGTCTTCGAATTTGAAAATTTTTTGGTTCTTGTCTTTTGGTTCTTGCTATTTTTTACCCATTCTCTTCTTAATGCTTTGCCAAACCGGTTGCACATCGGGCGAAAGTTTGAAATAGATAACGCTGCCGCCATACAACAAAACGAATGCGGCGCTGCGTAAAAACAATCCCGTAAAGCCATGCATATCTTTAAAGCCGAAGTAACAGATGACATAACA
>CAMPJQ010000251.1 GCA_946886925.1 uncultured Terrimonas sp. | reverse complement strand
GAATTTGTAGCCGCCGACAAAAAAAATTATTTGCTCGGCCAGGCTTATGCCATGCGGGCTTATTATTATTTCCATTTGCTTCGCACTTATGGCGGTGTTCCTGTATGGCTGGAACCTGAAGTATCGAACGGCAATACGGATGCGGTAGCACTGCGCAGAGCGAGATCATCTGAAGCCGAAGTTTTAGACATCATAAAAGCAGACGTAAACAAATCCATTGGTTTGTTTGGCACATCCGGCGCACCTGCCGATAAAAGCCAGTGGAACCCTTTGGCAGCACTGATGTTAAAAGGTGAAGTGTATTTGTGGTCTGCAAAACTGTACAATACCACAGCAGACCTGGCAGAAGCAAAATCGGCATTGAATGCTGTAACCGGCACTTCACTGCTCCCCAACTTTGCGGATGTATTCAAAACCAAAAACAACAGCGAGATCATTTTGGCCGTTCGCTACCGCGATGGTGAAGCAGAAATGGGTACGGCCTATTCGTATTTCCTGTACTCTACCTTCAATTTTGATAACCTGCATGTAAAAGACTCCACAACCCTTGCCCCAACGCTTGTAGATCCCCTGAACATTGCCAGCGCTCCCGCCCAGATCATCCAGCGTTATGCGTATACCTTCGAATTGTTCCAGTCGTACAACGTTGCCGACACACGCAGGGATGCCACTTTTTACGACTATTATAAAACCAGCGCTTCAGGCGCAGACGTGGTAGTTACTGTAAGAAATACTGCGCTGGTTAAGTTTCCCGGACAAATGGATGCAGCAAACAGGAGAGTGTTTACAGATGATTGGCCGGTTTACCGCGAAGCAGACAGGCTGCTGATGCTTGCTGAAATTGAAAATGCGGAGGGCGGTGATCCATCATCGTATGTTCAGCAAATTCGTGACCGGGCATTCGCCAATGCCGACCCCACGCCTTTTGTAAGTGGTACACAGGATGCCAACGAGCTGGCTATATTCGCAGAACGCAGCAAAGAGTTCGTGTATGAAGGAAAACGCTGGTATGATATCCGAAGGATGAAGTATGGCGGCGAACCATTGGTTTTTATCAGCGCCAGTCATCCTTATGGCGTTCTGGATAAAGGCACGCAGGGTTATAAAATATTATGGCCGATAGAAGCTGCCATCTGGACAAACGATCCGCTGGTAGACCAAACACCCGGCTATACTACTTCTAAACCAAAATGATATACATGATTTGCGGATTTAACTAACTTCGATCCGCTGAATATATATTGTTCCTGTAGCTGCCTAATTTATGAGGCTGTTTAAAAGGTAAATTTTGCCACAAAGTCTCTAACCTGCCGGCAGGCAGGCAGAGGCCTGAAGAAAATAAAAATCAGAACTCAGAACTTTGTGTCTTAGAGTCTTTGTGGCATATTGCTTATACCGGCCCTTTTGAAACATCCTCATTGAAGAAATCATATTTTCAATTTTCAAAAATCAAGAACATGACATCAGAACACTTGAAAGGGTTAATTGCAGCGCCCTTTACGCCCATGCATAAAGATGGTTCTTTGAATACCGCTCTGATACCCCGGTATTATGAAATGCTGAAAGCGAACGGTGTTACCGGCGCCTTTATTTGCGGCTCTACCGGCGAAGGCGTTTCCATGACCATGCAGGAAAAAAAAGCGGCAGCCGAAGCCTGGGGCATTGCTACCAAAGAAGATAAGGATTTTAAAGTGATGCTGTTCCTCGGAGGAACCAGTATTGCAGACTGTAAAGAACTGGCCCTGTACGCAAAACAAACCGGCTTATATGCCATTTCTTTTACCGCTCCGTTTTATTTTAAGCCCGCCAATGCCGCTGTGCTGGCCGCTGCCTGCGCTGAAGTGGCAGGAGCCGTTCCGGATATGCCTTTTTATTATTACCATATACCCGTGCTTACCGGCGTAAACATTGCCATGTACGATTTGCTGCAGGAGATAGACGGTAAGATACCCAATTTTGCAGGTATCAAATACACGCACGAAGACTTTATGGATTTTCTTTCGTGCATGCGTTTTCAAAACGGGAAATATGATATGCTGTGGGGGCGCGATGAAAATATGCTTTCGGCCCTGGTGCTGGGTACCAAAGGTGCTGTAGGAAGTACATTCAACTATGCGGCGCCGTTGTATTACGATCTTATTGACGCGTTTACCAATAACAACCTGGAACAGGCGCAGGCCCTCCAGCAGCAATCCATTGATATGATCCGCCTGCTGGGCAAGTACGGTGGCATAGCTACCGGTAAGGCCTACATGAAGCTGATTGGAATAGATTGCGGCGGGTTCAGGCTGCCCGTGAAAAACATGCCGGCAGAACAATTCGGGTTATTCAAAAAAGATGTGGAGCAACTGAATTTCAGCAGCTTTTCATCCCGTGTGCCGGCCGAACAGTCTGCCTGATAGCAGGCAAAAACAACAGCAACAAATGTGTAAACGATAATGACCTGGTTAACAACTTTCCTTCTCACTATTATTATGCTTACTCATCTTCATTCCTGCACAGAAAAAAGGCAGGATACCGCTATACAATGGTCGCTCTCCGCCACCCTTCCTCCCCTGCCTCCTCAAACAATCGCATGGGGCTTTGCGGGGCCGGTTAGCGGTGTTCACCAGGAAGTACTGCTGGTAGCCGGAGGAGCTAATTTCCCTGATGGGATGCCCTGGGAAGGCGGAAAGAAAAAATATTACGCCGAAGGTTTTGTGATGAAAAGAACAGGCAAAGATTCGCTGTCGGTATATAAAACATTTGCTTTGCCTTATGCGCTGGCTTATCCGGCCTGCATCTCCACTCCCATCGGCATTGTATGTGCCGGCGGCGAAAACCCGGATGGCGTTAGCGCTAAAGTAATCTTACTGCAATGGAATAATGATAGTGTGATCATCAAAAATTTGCCTGACCTTCCCCTACCCCTCAGCAACGCCGGCATTACCATGCACGGTAATATAATATATCTTGCCGGTGGAGAGAACAGCAACAATACTTCATCCGGTTTTTACAGTTTGGATATTACAGATGCCCCCGCCCAATGGAATACTTTGCCCAGCGTGCCCCATCCCGTTTCTCATGCCGTGGTGATTGCTCAATCTGCTAACGGTAATCCTGCTGTTTATGTAATGGGTGGCAGAAAGAAAAACAGCAATGGCATCAGCGACATCTATGCATCCGCTTTTGCATTTGATCTTAAAAAAAACGAATGGAAGGAAATTAAATCACTACCTTATAACCTGTGTGCGGGAACGGGTATAGCTGCAGGTAAAAATGAAATATTGCTGTTTGGCGGAGACAAGGGAGAGACTTTTCATGCAACAGAATTATTAATAGCTGCTATCAATACGGCTACCGATACAGCAAAGAAACAGGAACTGATCCGGCAAAAAAATCAATTGCAAGCTTCACACCCCGGGTTTAGTAAAGAAGTATTGGTATACAATACCACAACCGATAATTGGACAAATACTGCACCGCTCCCTTTCCAGGCGCCTGTTACTACCACTGCTATTGTATGGGATAATGAAGTGATAATACCGAATGGGGAAATAAGAGCAGGAGTGCGTACGCCTGACATTTGGATGGGGAAGATACAGTAGGTTACAGGTTGCAGGGTGTAGGGTGCAGGTTACAAGGTGCAGGGTGCAAGGGGCAAGGAGATTGTAACAACGAGCAAGGTTTTCTTTGCGGGCTTTATGAAATACTTTGCGCGCTTTGCGGTAAAAAAACGTACAACATGCAAATGAAATATTCAAAAAAATACCCCTGGGTAGTGGTTGGATTGTTGTGGGTGGTTGCGCTGCTCAACTACATGGACAGGCAGATGCTCAGCACCATGCAGCCTTCTATGATGATTGACATCGTGGAATTAAGGGAGGCAAGGGATTTTGGAAGACTGATGGCCATCTTCCTGTGGATATACGGCTTCATGAGCCCCGTGGCAGGAATGATAGCCGACCGGGTGAACCGCAAATGGCTGATCGTAATAAGCCTTTTTGTTTGGAGCGGTGTAACGTATATGATGGGTTACAGCGAAAACTTTAACCAGTTGTACTGGCTGAGAGCGATCATGGGCGTGAGCGAAGCTTTATACATCCCTGCAGGACTTTCACTCATTGCCGACTATCATACTTCAAAAACAAGGTCGCTGGCCATTGGCATTCACATGACGGGCCTGTACATGGGCCAGGCGCTTGGCGGCTTTGGCGCCACCATTGCTTCCAGCTATTCCTGGCAATCCGCTTTTCATTATTTTGGGATCATCGGAATTGTATATTCACTCGTATTGATTGTTTTTTTACGCGAGAAAAAATCACAGGAGCCAACACCTGCAACACATAACATCATAAAAGAAAAAGCTTCTTTATTTAAAGGACTGGGATTGCTTTTTTCCAATATTGCCTTTTGGATCATTCTCTTCTATTTCGCGGTGCCAAGCCTCCCGGGATGGGGCGTTAAAAACTGGCTGCCTACTTTATTCGCGAAAAACCTGGGCATTGACATGTCTGTGGCCGGGCCGCTTTCAACGATAACAATAGCCGCCTCTTCTTTCCTGGGAGTAATTTTCGGGGGAATATTATCTGATCGCTGGGTGCAAAAAAATATCAGGGGCAGAATTTATACCAGCGCCATAGGACTCGCTTTAACGGTTCCCGCATTATTACTGGTTGGTTATGGTCATTCCATGTTTCATGTTATTGGCGCAGCCTTTTGCTTTGGCTTTGGGTTTGGCATGTTCGATGCCAACAATATGCCTATTCTTTGTCAGTTTGTTTCGTCTAAATACAGGGCAACCGCGTATGGACTGATGAACATGACAGGGGTATTTGCCGGCGCATTTGTAACAGACTGGCTTGGAAAATCAACCGATGCCGGAAACCTGGGAAAAAGCTTTGCCATGCTTTCGGTCATTGTTCTGGTGGCGCTTATCATACAAATTTCTTTTCTGCGGCCAAAAGCAAATGATTTTGATGAACTGACAAACAATCATTCCTGATTTTTGGAAACAGGAAAAAGTACGTTTATGCGTCAACACTATAAAACCATCTATCAAACCAGGTTATGCATTATACGCTAAACGATTTAAAGGATCTTAAAAGATTTTACAGCAATCAACTGCTCAATGA